>JAIOTR010000484.1 GCA_021106665.1 Bacteroidales bacterium | reverse complement strand
TGTTTAGCAATATAGATAATTATGAAATGCTAACAACAATTGATATACCAGCCATAACAGATGCTAATTGTTATTATGATAAAGAAAATCAGCAGAAGTATTCGATATTTCAAATTGACAGGGGTGAAACAAATATGGATGATTACATTCAGGAAAATAATTTTACTCAAACTGAAAAGGGACAACTTCCTGATTTAATGAATGCTTTTCATTTTTCCGATCCTGAAACGCCCTTACCAAATGAAGAATTGCTATACGTAAAAAAAGGCTCCAACCGCAGAGCTTCCTGGTATTTTATCCTGGAAAAAGAAACAGCGAGGCTCTGGGTTAAAATTGACTATTCTGCACATTTGATCAATACCGGGAAATAAGATTAGTATAGAAGAAGTACCTCCCTTAGGCCAATTCAATTCAGTTTTATTTACTATTTTGAATTCTTTTCAATATTATATCGTCCTTCTGAAATTCTATTCTATCTTTATTCCAAAATAATAATTATGAAAATAGGTTTTATAGGTTTAGGGATCATGGGCAGCCGGATGGCAGCCAACCTCGCTAAGGCAGGCTATACTTTATTTGTTTACAACAGGACAAATTCAAAAGCTGAAAGCCTGGCCTTTGACAACGTAATCACTAAAAATAGTCCGGGATTAGTTGCCGGTGAATCAGATGTGGTAATCACTATGCTCTCTACTCCGGATGCAGTTCAGGAAGTTGCATTGGCTGAAGAGGGATTGGTCTCCGGGATGAGCAAAGGAAAAGTATGGATGGACTGTTCGACTGTGAATCCTTCTTTTTCAAAACAAATGGCAGAGTTAAGCGAGTCTGTTGGATTTAACTTCCTTGATGCACCTGTTGCAGGATCACTTGTTCCAGCTGAAAAAGGCGAACTGGTTTTCCTTGTTGGAGGTAAAAAAGGAGTTGTAAAATACTGCGATCCTTTATTTAAGATCATGGGTAAAAAATATATCCATGTGGGTGAAAACGGGATGGGTTCAGCATTAAAACTTGTCAATAACCTGATCATGGGTATTTCGATGTATGGTTTTGTAGAAGGACTGCTTTTAGGGGAATCGCTGGGAATTAATAAAGAAAAAATATTTGATATTTTGGATGGTTCACCGATTGCTCCATCTATGATACAAATGAAACGGGAAAAAATTGAAAGCAACGATTATTCACCGGAGTTTCCTTTGCAATGGCTTCAAAAAGATCTTCACCTTGCAGCTGAAACAGCTTACGAAAACAATCTTCCTTTACCCGCCACCAATACAATAAAAGAGATATTTGCTTTGGCCAAAAAAGCAGGTATGGGTGAAAAAGACTTCACAGCTATTTATCCATTTCTATCTGAACTTAATAAGTCTACTCATGAACTACAATGATCTTTTCCCAAACAAAAAACCTTTAATCGGGTGCATTCATCTGCTTTCACTTCCGGGATCACCCGAATATTCAGGAGAGATGAAAAATATTTTGAAGCAAGCCCTGATTGAAACCGAAATTTTTAAATCCCACAAAGTTGATGGCCTGATCATCGAAAATTTCAGGGACATGCCTTTTTATCCTGATCAGGTTCCGGTTGAAACAGTTGCAGCAATGACAGTTGTTACAAATGAAATAAAAAAGGTTTTTAAAGGCCCTATCGGGGTTAATGTCTTACGTAATGATGCAAAAGCGGCTATGGTAATTTCCTCAGCCTGTAAGGTTCAATTTATCCGCGTAAACGTACACATTGGAACTGCAGTAACCGATCAGGGGATAATAGAAGGTCGGGCTTACGAAACATTACGTCTCAGAAAATCTTTAAATTCTGACGTGCTAATCTTTGCTGATGTTGCTGTTAAACATGCATCTCCCCTCGGAAACAGAAGTATAATGGATGAAACAAAAGATTTGACAGAAAGAGGATTGGCTGATGCAATTATTGTAACCGGGAGTCACACCGGTGGAGAAGCAAGCCCCAAAGAAATTAACATCATAAAACAAAATACCGCCTTACCTGTTATTATAGGAAGTGGAATTACTCCTGATAATTTGAACAAATATTTCTCATTGGTGGATGGCTTTATCGTAGGTAGTTTTTTTAAATCTGATGGAATTGCAAAAAATCTGGTTGAGAAAAGCAGGGTTAAAAGATTTATGGAGCAATTCAGATTACAAGTTAATTAATTTCATAAATCAATAAAGGTACATTATGTCAGCGGATAACAGATTTGAGAATAGATATAAAAATGGTGACCTTCCATGGAATATTAACCGGGCCGATTATAATTTGATCAATGTTGTAACCAATGAACCCATTCCTGTTGGGAAAGCCATTGATATTGGGTGTGGAACCGGAGACAATGCTATCTGGCTTGCTAAACAAGGATTTAATGTAACAGGAATTGATTATTCAAAAAATGCCATAGAAATGGCCAAAATAAAAGCAGAGGATAAAGGGGCAAATAATACCCATTTTCTCTTTTTAGATATTCTGAATGATAAGATTCCGGATGGCCCTTATAGTTTTGTTTATGACAGAGGCTGTTTTCATTCTTTCGACACAAATAAAGAACGAAAAAAATATGCAGGAAGAACTGCTGATTTATTAATGAATGGCGGATTATGGTTATCTTTACTCGGAAGCCATGATGACGGACGACTTGACCAGGGTCCACCCAAAAAAACTGTTTTGGATATTGCTACTGCGGTGGAACCTTATTTTGAAATCCAATATATCAAGGCAGGCAGGTTCGATTCAAATGATGCCGTACCTTCTAAAATATGGATTTGTCTGATGAAAAAAAGAGGCGGGCAAATCAAATGATATACGAAATTTCTAACTAAATTAAATTGGAACACACCTGCCTGAACTGCCGAACGGTAGGCAGGGATGACGCAGATCAAGCAGATACTTTCTGATAGAAACAGGAACATCTGCGAAAATCAGTAAAATCAGCGTTATCAGCGTTCTATTTTGAAATTTGAATTACAACACCTTTTAAATCTTAAAAGTAGCGTAATTATAGAGAATATATTTATCGAAATCAGTCACTGAGATCTTAATCCAGGACACATAATCATTCCCGTTTTTCTCAAACCTGATGATGAAGTATTTTTGGAGTTGCTCAAACCATATTCCTGAATACTGCTTGTCGCCTGTTACATAATTATCCCAGATCTCTGCCAACGGCATCTTGACAGTTATTACGCTAAAATTATTCCCAATTACCACCATATCGTTATATGAATAAACATTTTGGGAATCTTCCGGTATAACAGGAAACAGAATAGTTTTAACTACGCCATTGAAACTTGAACTTTCTTCCAGTCTAACACTTTGGAAAACTGTGTTGCCGGCAATAGAATCCTTTTCAGCAATGAGTAAAAATTCTGCTATACTATCACCCAAAAGATCAATTTCACGAATGGTTAAATGCTCTCCTATCGGAGCAAGGGTATCAGGAATCTGCATATTGGAATAAAAAATAGAATTCATAGAATTTCCAATCTGCAAAACATAGCCATCCGGAACAACATCATTATTGTCATCATCACTATTACATCCGGCGAATAGTACAATGGTTAGTACTAATAAAAGGAAATATCTTCTCATTAGAATATTAATTAATTGGACACAAAAATAATAAACCCCTGATATTATACTGTTGAAAATCAGGATTGCAAATTCATAAAAGAATAACCAAGTAGGATAAACATAATAAATTCCACAATTTTTTTCATTTCATTTTGTTTTTAATCGTTAATAATAGATTTATTTCACCACGATAGCCTTTTTAACTATCATATTATTTCCGGTAATTAGTTTGTAAAAATAAATGCCTTTTGGAACAGGACTGCCTTCTTCATTGTCTCCCATCCAAACGACATTATGACTTCCAGATTGGTATTTTCTACTATCAATTAGTTTATTTATGCAATTACCTTTTGAATCATATATAAATAAGCTTATATTAGCATGTGGTTTTTTGACTCCAAATTCAATTGTGGTGTTTG
>JAIOTR010000084.1 GCA_021106665.1 Bacteroidales bacterium | reverse complement strand
AGTTAGTAATAAATTTTTCATTTTCATTTTATTATTGATTTCATTTATAATTTTAAAACGGCGGCAAAAATAATAATTATATCTAATAACTTGTATAGATAATCTAGTTAACTTATTTTTTTGCAAAATATTTTACATCACTCATTACGAATAAAATGGGTAAAAGGTTGTGTATAAATACAGAAATGATACCACATTTTCCACAATGTTAAAATTTGAATGTTAATTTTAATTTTACTTTTGCAGCAGAATTTTCAATAAAACATGCATCTTTTTTATAGCCTTGATATTTCATCAGACATATATGTTCTCAGTGCTGAGGAATCGCTACACTGCATCAAGGTTTTACGATTAAAATCAAGAGATGTTGTTCACTTATCAGATGGCAAAGGCAATCTTTATAAGACTAAAATAAAAGATGTTGATGTAAAAAAGTGTTCTTTGGAGATTTTAGATGTAACAAAAGAATATGGTAAAAAAGATTACAAAGTACACATTGCAGTTGCGCCTACGAAAAACATCAATCGTTTTGAATGGTTTCTGGAAAAAGCAACCGAAATAGGTATCGATCAAATCACTCCACTGATTTGTGAACATTCGGAAAGGAGAATAATAAAGCCTGAAAGATTAAATCGTGTGATCATTTCAGCAATGAAACAATCGCTAAAGGCTTATTTACCAATATTAAATCCGCCTCAATCGTTTGCTAATTTTATTGACCAAAAATTTGATTCGGAAAAATATATAGCCTATTGTAGTGAAGATTATCGTGATAATTTAAAAACGTTATATCAAAAACAAAAAGATGCCGTTATTATGATTGGTCCGGAAGGTGATTTTAGTGAGCAAGAAATAAGTATAGCTATTAAATCAGGATTTAAACCGGTAAACCTGGGGCTTGAAAGGTTGCGAACTGAAACCGCTGCAGTTGTAGCTTGTCATACAATAAATTTGATAAATTTATAATTCGGAATTAAGGATATGGGAAAAGTATTATTGTTGATACTAATTGTTAGTTGTAGTTATTCGGGATTTAGTCAAACCTCAGTTCAGATAGCATTATTAAAATATTCAGGAGGCGGCGACTGGTATGCCAATCCAACATCTTTGCCCAACCTGATCAAATTTTGTAATGAGAACCTGAATACCAATATTGACGCCGATCCTGCTACTGTAGATGTGGGGAGTCCCGAAATATTCAATTATCCTTTAGTTCATATGACAGGACACGGTAATGTGGTTTTTTCTAATCAGGACTTAAAAAACCTCAGGGATTATTTAACAGGTGGCGGATTTCTGCATATTTCCGATAATTACGGGCTGGATAAATTTATAAGGAGAGAAATGAAAAGGGTATTCCCCGAAGCTGATTTTATCGAACTGCCATTTGACCATCCGATATATCACCAGAAATATGAATTTAATCAGGGATTGCCCAAAATTCACGAACATGATGATAAAGCCCCTGAGGGTTACGGTCTTTTTTACGAAGGGCATATGGTCTGCTTTTATGATTATGAATGTGACCTGGGCGATGGCTGGGAAGACCCTGAAGTTCATAAGGACTCGGAAGCTACCCGATTGAAAGCCTTAAAGATGGGAGCCAATATTGTGCAGTTTGTATTTACACAGTAATTAGGTAATTTTAATTTAAATAATTCCATTTCCCGAATTATTTATGAATATAGATCATCATAGAAATTCAAATACAATAACAATTTATACTTTTGCTCAGTGAAAATATTATTAATAGCACCTTGTCCGACTAATAATCAGCGCCGTGATATCATGGCTATCCCTCAATTAACGCTATCGTTACTCGCAGGCATGACCCCTGAAGAACATGAAGTAAAGATAATTGAAGAGGTTCATCATGGAACCATTGATTTTGATCAGGAGGTTGATGTTGTTGGAATTACAATAATGACTCAAACAGCTATACGTGGTTACGAAATTGCAAATGAGTTTAAAAAGAGAGATAAAACAGTTATATTTGGTGGCATTCATGCTACAGTATTGCCGAAAGAGGCCATTATGTTTGGTGATGCAGTTGTTATTGGCGAAGCTGAAAACGGTTTATGGGAGCAAGTTCTAAACGATATTAAAACCCATAGTTTAAAAGAATTTTATAAACTTGATGAGTTTCCTAAACTTGGCAATTATATTGTACCAAGACGAGACCTAATAAAAACCACAGCAGGAAAATTTAAGATTGCGCCAATTGAAACCGGCAGAGGTTGTCCTTATAATTGTGATTTCTGCACCGTTCCATCCTCTTTCGGAACAAAGCAACGGCTTAAATCAATTGATCTTATTATTAAAGATATTGAAACGATTAAAGAAAAAGTACTTTTCTTTCTTGATGATAATGTTACAATAAATAAAAAGTTTGCCAAAGAATTATTTGAACGCATGATCCCCTTAAAAAAACTATGGGTTGGACAAGCGTCAATAAATATTGTAAAAGATAAAGAATTAATGAAACTTGCTTATAAATCAGGGTGCAGGGGATTACTTATTGGTTTTGAATCTATGACGGAAACAAGTATTGGCAAATACAAAAAGACATTTTCTAGTTTCAAGGAAAATATTGAAGCTGTAAAAAAATTACAAGACAATGGCATACTGGTAATGGCTTCTTTCGTTTTTGGTTTGGATGATGATAATTATCAGGTTTTCGAAAACACCTATCAATTTATTAAAAAAGCAAAACCTGCTTTTTTACAGGCTTGTGCTTTAACTCCATATCCCGGAACACAAGTTTTTGAAAGGATGAAACAAGAAAACAGGATTCTTACGGATGATTGGAGTCAGTTTGATGCAAAAAAAGTAATTGTATCTCCAAAAAATATGACTCCGGAAGAATTGCAAAAAGGATATACTCAAATTAAAGATCAAACATATAGTTATAAATCAATATTTAAAAGAGCAATCCCCCATCTTTTTTCAGGTATACCGGAAACATTATTATACTTCTCGTTAAATAATGGCGCTCGAAAATGGCATAAAACACTGTTAACATCTGCAATTTATAAAAACAGTGAGGATATGCCTGTTGATTTCGATGTTACAAAATATGTTAAACCGGTTAAAAAAGGTGTACTGGTTTAATTTTGCCAAATTTATATTGCTTCATGTTACGACATTCGACCATCCAATACATACACAGTATCTCTAGTTATGATTCTAAAAATTCTTATAGCACTTGCAGCAGCCTTCGGACTTTTCTGGATAATTAAAACAAAAAAACTGTTTCCTGCCATTATTACCCTGGGAATGATCATCGGGATCATAATGGTTTTGGTTCGGTCTATATCAATCCAGACCCCGGGGTTTTATGTTTATATGTTTTTTACTGCAGTTGCATTTCTATATGGCATTTTCATCAAGGATAAAAACATCAGCGAAAGAATAACGATTTGCCTCATGTCAGGTTTTATATTTGCTTATTGGTTGTGGGTTTTGAACCACTGGCATGGGAATACCTTATTGGCACCGATAATTGTACTACTGGCTTCAACATATGGCATTGTAAGCAAGGCCAAGCTAAAAAACGAATTGGGATTTTTAGTGATACTTGCCGTTGATGCTATTGCCATTATTATTGAGAACTGGATGAAAGCCAATTAGCAAATTACTGCCAGGAGTTTTGCAGAAAAATGATACTTTTACTCCACATATAACAAACGGGCTAAAATTTAAAAATAAAAGAAATGAATAACATAACTAAATTTCTGTTCCTTGCCTTGATAGTTGCAAGTTGTAATACAACAATCGATAAAAATGATAATATGAACAACCAGACAGATCCACCTGAACAAAAAGAAACTGTTATCATAGATACAACACCAAAAGTTACAGGCATAGGCGGAATTTTCTTCCGATCGAAAAATCCTCAGGAAACAAGTGAATGGTATGGCAAAAACTTAGGTCTGGCAATAGATAATTATGGTTCGGCTTTCGAATTCAGAAATGCGAATAATCCGGATAAAATCAATTATCTAAGATGGAGCCCATTTGAAGAAGGAACTGAATACTTCGCCCCATCTGAGAAGGAGTTTATGATAAATTACAGAGTACAGAATATAGAAGGTTTAGTAAAAAAGCTCAGGGATAATGGCGTGACCATAGTGGACAGCATTGAAGAATTTGAATACGGGAAATTTGTTCATATTATGGATCCTGAAGGGAATAAAATAGAACTTTGGGAACCTATAGACAGCTTTTTCACACAAATGGGTGGAGTAACAACCAAATGAATATAGTTCAGGCTAGATTTTTTAAAAAAAACTATCACCAATAATATATAACAAATCATGGCCGCCGATCAGCGGGTTAGCTTGTTATACTAACCATTAATTACCTACCTCACTTTCAACCTCTTTAACAGATTGCCTTTTATTGGCTAAAAATGCCATTATACTTACAATACCGATAACAGCTAAAGTATAATAAACAAAAGTCGGTACCGGAACAGGATCACCGGCAGCGTAAGAGTGTAATCCTGACAGGTAATAATTTACACCGAAATAAGTCATCAACACCGCACCGTAGCCTATCAGGGCTGCAAAACTCAATGAGAAAATTCCCCTGAAACCCGGAATGAATCGCATGTGAACGATAAATGAATAAACCAAAACTGTTACCAGCGCCCAGGTTTCTTTAGGGTCCCATCCCCAGTAACGCCCCCACGATTCATTGGCCCAAACGCCACCGAGGAAGGTTCCGATGGT
>JAIOTR010000061.1 GCA_021106665.1 Bacteroidales bacterium | reverse complement strand
GACGGTGCATTTGATGATGCCTTTGTTGCTGATCCATCGTTTATGTACAATACGCCCGGTACTTATGATGTAGCACTCAGAGTTACTGATGATGATACAAATACAGATACAGAAACAAAAACAGGATATATAACAGTTGTTACTCCAATAGAAGTTGCAAACCTCGCAGCTTTAAGGGCTGGTATTGTGGGTGAAATATACAAGGTTACCGGCGAAGTTGTACTGACATATCAAATGGATTTTAGGAATCAGAAGTATATACAGGATGCAACAGCTGGTGTATTGATAGATGATGATGCCGGGATTATAACAACAACTTATAACTTATATGAGGGTATTACTGGCTTAGTAGGTACATTGGGCGAATATAACAATATGACGCAGTTTGTACCTTTCACCGACCCGGGTCTACCTACTCCTGGATATGTTCCTACACCAGAGGTTGTTACCATTGATGACCTCCTTGATAGTTTTGATGATTATGAGGCAGAGTTAGTTAAATTGCTTGATGTTTCATTTGCAGATGCGAATGGAGACACTACGTTTCTCGACGGAAAAGTCTATCCAATTTCTGACCTTAGTAAAGCCTTTGGTCATTTCAGGACAACTTTTTATTTTGAAGATTATATAGGAACAATCATTCCAGCCACTGCTGATATAACAGTATTACCAAATGCAAGAGATACCATCAATATTGTTACATGTCGCAACCTGGCTGATTTTGAAGTTGAATCAAATGACCCAACTCAATTAGCAGTTGTATCAGTTAACGGTGGTTTTGATCCTTATGTAAGTACTGATTTTAGTGTAGTCGTTCAGGCACAGGATGCAGGTGATGTTCCCGCTATTGTTACAGGTGATGTAATTTTTACATTTAGCACAAATGATCCTGGCAGTGTTGATTTTACTCCTTCATCTACCCTGGGAGGTACTATTATTAGTGGAACAAGTCAGGTTACAGTTACAGGTGTACAAATGGCTCCGGCAGGGACAAATGTTACCATTACTGCAGTTGATGATAATATCTTCGGTTTAGCAAACGGTGTTAGCGATCCGTTCAACGTTGTTGAAATAGTAATACCCGATCTGATCATTTGTGAAATTATGTGTGATCCTGTAGCTGTTGGCGATACTGATGGAGAATGGTTCGAAGTTTATAATAATGGTGCTACCGATGTTGACTTATTTGGGTTTGTGATAAAGGATAACGATTATGATTCTACAACAATTGATCTGTCGGTAATTGTACCGGCTGGAGGATTTGCAGTTTTAGGACGCAATGATGATCCATTATTTAATGGAGATTATACTTGTGATTATATGTATTCAGGTATTAGTTTGGGGAACAGTGCTGACGAAGTCGTATTAACCCTCCCTGATGGATTGACTGAAATTGATCGTGTTGAATATGATGGTGGTCCGGTTTGGCCTGATCCCGCAGGAACCTCTATGACATTTCATGGGTTCGTGTCTGATGATAACAATGATGGAACTAACTGGACATATTCTACATTCAGGGAAGCATCCTATGTTGGGACTGTAGGAGACAGAGGAACACCCGGATCAGAAGGTTACGACCAAATTATGACAGGTGGATTTAAACTTGATCTGAAAGTATTACTCGAAGGGCCTTACAATGCCGTTAATGATAGTATGACAAATGACTTGCGTGCACAAGGATTTATTCCTGCTGATCAACCTTTTAATCCTGCAACTCCATATTACGGAAACAACAATCCTGTATGGCAATATGGAGGTACAGAAACCACTTCCTATTTCCCATTTTATGGAACCGATTGGTTGCTGATTGAACTCAGAGATGCAGCAAGTGCCGGAGTAGCTGGTAGTGGATCTATGGTTGCTCAATACCCGGCCTATCTGATGGTTGATGGAACAGTTGTTAGCCTCAACGGAGCAACACCTTTAAATATTAAGGATTCATATTCAAATAGTTTATTCTTTGTAATCTGGCACAGAAACCATTTGGGTATAATGACAGCCAGTGGTTTAAATCCTGTTGACGGAACAATTGAAACATATGATTTCTCCACTAGCAATAGCCAGGCTTACGGTGTGGATGCACAAAAGTTTTTAGGAAGTGGAATATACGGAATGATAGCAGGCGATGTGGATGCTGACGGTAGTGTGGATGGAAGCGATAATGCTGATGGCTGGGGAACTGATGCAGGAAAAGCAGGTTACAATGGTGGCGACCTTGATTTAAATGGCCAATCCAATAACCAGGATAAAAATGATGTTTGGTTACCGAACGATGGAATAAGTTCTCAGGTACCCAATTAGGATTTACTAAACTAAATTTTTTGAACCTGCTCATTTACGGGCAGGTTTTTTTTATTCCTGTTAATCAGATATTGCTTACTTTTATTTTGTTTAAAAGCTTTTCACTACAAAAATATTATCATGGCAGAAACTATCCTTATGATTCATGGCATGTGTGCCGGCCCATGGTGCTGGGACAATTATCAAAAATATTTTGAAAGCGAAGGTTATAAATGTATTAAAAGCACCTTGCGGTTTCATGAGATGGACCCCAATAACAAACCTGATCCACAGCTTGGAACAATAAGCCTACTCGACTATATTGATGACCTTGTAGAGGAAATTAATCAACTTGAAGAGCTGCCAATTATTATGGGTCATTCAATGGGAGGTTTACTCACGCAAAAACTTGCAGAAAAAAGATTGGCAAAAGCAGCAATATTACTGACACCAGCAACACCGGCAGGCATTTTCAATTTTAAATTCTCCCAGGTTAAAACTTTTTGGAGTATTCAAAATACCTCAGGATTTTGGAAAAAGCCTATCAGATTTACTTTCCATGAGTTTAAATATGGAGTATTAAATCTTTTACCACCGGATAAACAAAAGGAAATCTATGAAAAACTTGTTTTTGATTCAGGAAAAGCATTAGCTGAAATAGCCTATTGGTTCTTTGATTCAAAAAACGCAACCAAAGTCGATGAATCAAAAGTAACCTGTCCGGTATTGGTAATCGGAGGCGGTAGAGACAGGATCACCCCATCATCACTTACCCGAAAAGTAGCTATGAAGTATAAAGCTGTTTCGACTTACAAAGAATTTGAAAACAATGCACATTGGATAATTGGGGAGGATGGCTGGGAGGAAATTGCCGGTTTTACGAATCATTGGTTAAAAAGAGAGATGCAGAAATAAAATTGATAATTATTACACTTATTAAATTTTTGTTAATTTTATAACCTAATTCACAAATAATTACCAGGTCTATAAAAAATCCTTATTAACAAAATATAAAAAAAATGAAACTATTTAATTGGCTGAGTTATGCTAGTTTATTTGCTGCTATAGTGGTAATAATATGCGGAGCGATAGATTTTCTTTTTTATGGATGGGCAGGTGGTTTCCTGGGTGTTAAACATACCACTACTTTTTTTATTGTAGCAAATTCCCTCATTTTACTGGCGATTTGTTTTAAGTTATTTGGAAGCAATTGTTCTGGAAAGGATAATTAGTAAATACATATTTATTCCTTTAAATCCGGATCAAACTTTCCAATTTCAATATATATGTCTGATCTGGTTGTTCTTATATTAACAATATTCTATTGTTAAGGAGTAATCCTATTATCCTTTTCATAAAAGTCTTTGATTTACTTCCTATAGAATTTTAATCCTCATTACTGAAATCAGCTAAAAAATAATTTAGCTGAATTCTGCCATGCTTTTCATTCTTTCCTGAATTAAATTTGTATCATAAAGTTTAACCAAAACTATATTTATAAGACACCTTACGTTCTTTTTTTAATTTTTAATAAACCTATTTACTAACCAAAAGCAGGAGGTTATCATGAAAGCAACAAAATTTGTTTTAATTATTGCGATGCTCGCATTTGTATCAATGAGTTACGCTGACAAAAAACCCGGACCAACATTAACTGTTAAAATTTCTTTGACAAAAGCAATTCAAAATCCGGGACTGGTCAGGGCCATTTATAATCAAGTAAGTGAGAGAACCTTACTGGCCCAGGAGCAAAATGGCCTGTACACAGCTAAGGTAAATTACCACCGTGTAGTTTATGTTATCTATGGCAAGTATGAAGAATGGCGCAACTTTTTTGTTATGGATCCGATTCTATTACCTTTAAAAGTAGAGTTTAATGGGTGTAGTGTTCATCCATAAGCGAAGTGATAATTACAAATGGAAGAGAAACCCATCTGTGAAGGTGGGTTTTTTTATGCAAACTAGATTATCTATTCATCTTGTCTTAAAACAAGCCTAACTTACTCAACACTCAAATAGCTCTATATCAGATGAATAATAGCCTGTGCTGAATTATGCAACAGGTGTATATTTTTTCAACACCCATTTCATTTAATTGATCTCCTGTACTTTATATCATATATTGAAACTTTATGTATATTTT
>JAIOTR010000251.1 GCA_021106665.1 Bacteroidales bacterium | reverse complement strand
TTATAGCTAACCAGACAAAATACACCACCAGTTATTTGTTATATCGGTTTTAGAAGTTCTACTAACTAATAATAAGCTTATGAAAACACTATTGAATAAACCGTCCCAAAGAAATACTACTAAGAAATCAATTGGATTTATTTGTTTGCTTCTGATATTTTTGATTCCAATTGCTTACGAGGGCTATTCTATCCCCTCTGATCCAACTAAAGAAAGGGTAGATTTGATAAATACATTTGACAATGCGATTTACTTGTCAAGACATTTACGTTTCCCTGATATCAAATCCAGTATAGATGAAATGTCTTTAAAAGAAAATGAGGATAGATTTTCAGAATATCAAAAGATTATAGAGCGGAATTTGTCTATTTCGTTAGAATCATATGATAGCGTGATTTATCATATTCTTATGGATAGCTTTAATGATACAAACAGCTATCATAAAAAGGAAAAAAAGAGATATAAAAAATTCAATACAATTTTAAGGGAAGGGTTGGCAGAGTACCTGACGTTTAATATTCTTGAACTAAATAAGCCCACAGCAAATATTAAGGAGTTAAAATATTTTTTATCAAAAATTCAGCATCTTGAAACTGCATTTCAGGTGCAGCAAAATCTAGATAAGTTTATTAAAGATGAGTTGAAAAATAATCCTTATGTTGATGAACCGGCTTTAACAGAAAACATGAAGGCAGTTAAGAAACATATGGCTTACCTTACAGACAACCAGTATGTTAATTATGCTGTTACTTCCCAAAGTAAATCTATTATAAGAGGAGTAAACGTCCTGCATGACAACGATATATTAGCTTTCCAGGATGAAGACAGGGACTATACAGGTGGTGTATTTGTTGAAATAACAACAGATTATTTAAAAATGAGAGTCCTGCCTCGTGTTAATGATGATCGTTGGCTTTCTTACCAGGGTTTATTTTATGGTGTGGAAGCCTATACTCCTGAAATCCGGGATACCGCTATATTTAATACTCCAACGAGTTATGATAGTACTGACAGGCCGTTTGCATCATATAAATATTTTGGCAGGTCAAAATACAGGATTCACTACAAAGGAATATACAGAATGAAGGGGTTCTATAAATTTGGAACTATTGGTGGAGATTTAAGTAATTATGCACAATCGATGATTCATCGTGACGTTTCCGGCTCAGTAAATCCAATGGGATGGGATAGTCAGGTTGGATACCCGGGAAGGTGGGCATTTCAGTATGACGAATATTATGAAGCCATGTTGTTTTCCGGACAAGGTGATATATGGAATCATAGGAGGAAGTTAAAAAATTCCAATTTTCTAGACAACATAAATATTTCAGGTAAGATTGGATGGCATTTAGGTTGGCAATTAAATGCAGTGGATGTTGGCCTGGCCATTTCCAATAAACATTTCAGGGATCAAAGCGGAGGCAATGATATAAGACTCCCCAAAGGGAAGAAATTCCAGTATTTACTGATGGCCGAAATTAATTATAGGTATGTGGCTCAGAATACTATGCTTGAAGGTTATAGTTTCAGTTGGTTGCAATTTTTTAACCAGAAAAATAATGTTACTGATATGTATGTCTTAACTAGTGATCAGGTAGTCAGAAATATATTTTTTGGTAGCTTCTTTGCAGGTATCAGAGTAGTTAAAATGACTTTCTATTACAAATATTCTTTCATACAAGGTGAGTATATAATTAATAATAAAAAAGCGGCTACACACTATTGGGGTACACTGGGATTTAATTTCTTGATATAATTCTTATTCTATAATTTCAGCCATACTCAAAAAATAATGATAGAATGGTTCATTCAAATTACATAGGTCGTGTCAGCAGACATGTGGGGTATTGATTAGTGCCAGCTATTTTTCAGACTATTCCTATTGCAGCCTTGGATTCCATTTCCAACACAGATCTCCTACATCTGGCGGCAGCGATTCAATATAGGAGTTTGGATCGGGAGAATTGGGGTGGGTAGTAGTTGCTACAAGGCACGTGTCACGCCACCTCACTATCCATGGCAGGAAGACTCGCGCCAGTTGGGTAAAATTAATATCTGAAAAAATACTTAAAGTAAAAAAAACAAGATTTTCATTAGAACGGAAGAGAATTCTAACATATGACTTTTTTTATTACTTTTACCTCAAAATATACAAATTATTCTTACCATGAAATCGACATAAAAAATAATCTTGTGAATTTTATATCTACCGTAATGATTATTTTTTATCAAAGATTCCCTGTTTGACAACAGGCAGACATATGACTCATTAAATAAAATTGAAAAAATAAACAGATGAAAACAAAAATCCTGGTTTACCAATTATTTGTACTTTGTACACTTACGGTCATCTTTACCGCCTGTAAGGAAGAGGAAGAAGAGCCTGCCGATCCTAATAATGGAACAGTTACGGATTCGGATGGTAACAGTTACCCAACCATTAAAATCGGGAATCAATGGTGGATGAGTGAAAACCTGAAAACTACCAGTTTCAGGAATGGAGAGGATATTCCAAAGCTGGCAGGTTCAGGTGAATGGGCATCAACAGGGGAAGCAGCTTATTGTAATTTTGAAAATGATTCTGTAAATGCTGAGGTTTACGGCTGTTTATATAACTGGCATGCAACAGTGGATGGGCGAAAGATTTGTCCCGAGGGCTGGCATGTTCCCAATGACGACAACTGGACAACACTCATCGAATTTTTAGGAGGTGAACAGGTTGCCGGTGGTAAACTTAAGCAAACTGGTACTGAATACTGGAACAGCCCAAACACTGATGCCACAAATGAATCCGGATTTGTTGCATTGCCTGGAGGAGTGAGGAGTCCCATATCCGGTTTTTTTGCAGGACTTGGGACCACCGGAAGCTGGTGGAGTACTTCTGTACAAAATGCCGATTATTCCTTTGTCTGGGGATTAACTTCCTCAAATGGTGCTATATCCCATTATGACCTGAATAAGAATAGCGGGTTGTCGGTGCGGTGTGTGAAGGACTAAGATATTCTCCATCCTCTAAATCTTTCCACCACACGATGTAGTCAGGAAACTATGTCGAGAAAGGGGTTTATTAGTTGGTTATAAAACTAATTAGTGTTTGTCCATAATGTCCGATTTTTGCGTTATGCTCGTCTTTAAAACAGTCATTTACAAAAGTAAACTCCTTGATTTTAAAGACTTCACGAGCCTTGAACTCGAACATTCTGAACTAAACACCCGACTTTAAAGACAGACACTAATTAAGTGTCAATCTAAGTCCGAATTATTTTACTTTCCACAAAATACATATCAATCTCTCCCTTATTCTTCGCTTGAATTTTTCCGCGGTATGAGCAATTGAAAATATCTTTTACCAATTCATAAGTTGTTCCGCTAATGTTTACTTTTCCGGCTTCACCACTAGTTTCCATTCGTGCAGCTATATTAACAGTGTCGCCCCAAATATCGTAAGCAAATTTCTTAACACCTATAATTCCCGCAACAACGGGTCCTGTGTGAATTCCGATTCTCAACTCAAACGGATTTTCTCCCATATTTTCTTTTTCTATTTTACGAGCAAGCATGAAGTCTCTTATTTCCATAGCTGCATTAATAGTATCCTCAGCGTGAGAATATGTCAATACAGGTAATCCGCCAACACAAATGTAGGCGTCGCCAACGGTTTTAATTTTTTCAATACCGTATTTATAAATGATATGGTCAAAACCACTAAAACAATAATTAAGTTCTGCAACCAGTAATTCCGCACTTTCTTTTTCACTCACCCTGGTAAAATCCTTAATGTCAGCAAACATAACTGTCACCATGCTGTATGTTTTTGCAATTGTTTTTCCTTTTTGCTTTAATTCATCAGCTATTTCAGCCGGAAGAATATTGAGCAATAAATTGTCGGATTTCTTTTTTTCTTCTCCCAATTCGCGCGTGCGTTGTGCCACTTTTAATTCGAGATTTACGGTTAAATCTTCAACGGCATTGTATGCTCCGGCAAATTTGTAAGCAAGAATATAGGTCTGCGCTACAAGGAACATAAAAAATGCATAATGAGAGATTTGTGTTGTATTGATTATTAAGTTCAGGTAAAGAATATCATTCAACCCACTTATCAAAATAACAACTATACAAAGGAGCAATAGTCTGGCTCCTTTTTTCTTGCTGGAAATCTGATAGAAAGTGAGAATAAAAAAATAAATAAATTCCACATATAGGATTGTCTGAAAAGCTAATACTAATGAGGTATAAAAATGTGTGGGGGAGAATAAAATTATGACGAATTCAAGGAATGAAATGCCAAATATGATTTTAAGGAAAGTTCTCAAATTTGATATTTCAAACAAAGTGTAATAATATAATGCAAAAACTATAGGAAACAGGCTGTAAATAACAATATATATAATGCGGTAACCGATGTTGAAGTTGAAATCAGGGATAAAATCACAAATAATTCTTTCGTTAATCTGCAATGTCCGGATAAGAACAATAAAACATAGAATGCCGAACCACAGGGCAACCTTTTCCTTTCTCCTGAAAAAGAAAATCCAT
>JAIOTR010000040.1 GCA_021106665.1 Bacteroidales bacterium | reverse complement strand
CTTGTTGGTCTGGAACTAACCTGGTTTTCCTGTTAAAAAGCGATGACCAGTCAAGAATATAATCGGCTTTGAGGTCAAATTTTTCAGAAGTCCAATTGTGTATTACCAAATTAGTAACAGACTTTGAAGTTCCGTTAAATTCTTCCAGTGAACTTTGAGAATTATTTTTGAACCATTCATAGGAAGGGTAGTTGTATTGTTTCCCATTAATATTTTGTATGCTGAAAATTTCTTTAAATCTTTGCCAAGTCAGATCTCTTCTGCTTATCAAGTTATCAAGCATTGCCTTGCTTTTCTTTGGTAGAGCATCAAGCCAATTGATCTTAAATTTTTGTCTTTTCCCCATGTCAGCAAGTTTTATGGAATCAACTTGAATAATAGCGCTGCCTAAGCCTGCTGCTTTGCCAAACCCTATCTTGTGAGCCAATCCCTCTTCCAGAACCAGACAGTAATATAAAAGAGTTGCTTCTCTTAAAGTCAGATTGTTGAAGCTGACGTTACCGTGAAATATCGTCTCAGCTGGAAGAGGGTAAACGCTTTTAGTTTGTAGCGACCCTTGAACTGGTTTCTCATGATGATAATACCCCTTTCTACCGCGCAGCTTCCCTTCTATTCGATAAAAGGCTTCATGTGACGATTTGGGTCGGCCAACTGTTACATCAAGTTTTGTTTCTCCACGGATACCTTGAGCTACGGGCCCTATTAAATCGCCAGGGCTGACATTTCCTTTATATACCACTCCATCATGCAACATCCCAAACACCCTGCAAGATGGACATAAATAATTATTTCTTTCACATTTGCCATATTTTTTTTCCGCAGAGGTTTTGAGATTAGATTGCAAGGTTAAACAAAGACAACCCCCATCAATAATTTCATAGATGTCACGCAGCATTCCTTTTAGAGTAGTACCTGGAATAAAATATCTTTCTTCTCTATGTCGTCTTCCCTGCAAAGGACGACTTTGATCTTTGCAGGAACAGATAATTACAGGTGAAAGAGTTTTAAGTGTAATTTGGAATTCACCAGTGTAGCCGACAAAACAATTGTGTGGAACCAGAGGTCGTCTGTCTGGTCCACCTTCAGAAAGGGGAATAAAATTATATGGGTTCATTAATGCCATTTGTCCTCTACTCTGTGATGTTGCATCTTATTTATCATCATAACCCTCATACGTTTTCCGACCATTGTCATTTAGCCTGAGAATTGCGATTTTTATCCGGATTTATCCGTTCAATCGAAGCATATTGTATATATTTTTCATTTTTATCTTCTGATCTCCAATCGCGTATACTCAAGACAGGACAACCTTCACCTTCAATCCCGTATACTGGATTTCGCGGGATATTGCCATCCTGCCATTGTCCGGTCTTTTTCTTCGGGTCCCACAAAAAAAGTTTAGGCTCCTCGTGGAGCAACATTGTAAAATCGCTATCATTCCATTTGGATAAACTTTTAAAAACTTCAGGCAGCTCAGCAGCGCATAAACAACAATAAATAGAGCCGTCTTCGGATATCCAGGCAAGCTCTCCTTTTTTGTCAAAGAAACGACCGCATGCGTAAGCAAAATCAAGTATTGAGCAATCAAAATCAACCATTGCGCGTTTTTCATCTTTACTGCTTTGCTCATCTCTTTTTTTCAATACCTGCCTGGAAGGAGTAAACAGATAGTAAAATTGGTAATAATCTAAACAGAGGGTAAAAATTCTCTTTGCCATATTTAATGGAATAACCGTAGTGAAAAGGCGTGCTGACAGGTCGTTATCCATTTATTTCCTCGTCTTTTTTGTTCCAGGCAGGACATCGATGAAGATACTGAAAAAGAACTTCACCAAGATCATTGAAAATATTTACGGTTTTTTTAGATGAATATCCCCATGTCTCTCGCATCCCACTTAAATTTGGACCTTTATCAGGTTCAATAACCAACATTTTATCCAACCGGCCATCTTCCAGACCGTAATGCTGAGCTGTTTTGCCTTTGCTGTCGGGGTCAGAAAGAGCTGAAATTCCCCTGATAATTTTTCCTTCTGATATGCCCTCATAGCTTCTGGGAAAAGAAAGTTCGAAGCAGGGCCGATCTTCTCTGTCATCAGGTACGATTTCAATCCTGCCAAATCCTCGTGAACTGCCTGAACCAACGGATATCATACCATCTGCAGAATCAGAGATAAAAACTCCCCATAAACCGAGCTGCCACAGTTCAAAATTGGTGATTGATATCTCAGTCAGGTATTCACCTCCTACCACTACCTGATACTGAAATTTTGCTCCTCTGAAAGCCCCTCCGGTAACACGGTCTATGCCGACACCATCTCGAATTTCTCCTTGAGAGTCCGGCATATGTTTTGAATCAGGATATGCATCGCTAATGTTCATTCTGCCGGAAAAGATAAGCGAGCCAAAGGTTTTGCAACTGGGGCATGAATACTGATAACGCAGGGCGGATTCAGATATTTCAGTTTCCTCATCATATTTTGGCAGGTTATTGATTGTTGGCAGATATTCAGAGGAGCAACATTTTTTGCCAAAAACTTCGCATACAGCGTCAATAGATATTGTTCTGGCCAATCGTTCAAAATGGCTTCGCAATACCCCTTTCAGGGAGGTTCCGGGGATAAACGGAATAAATTGCTCCCTGCCCTTTGAGTCATGGCTTTTTGTCATGATAGGTGAATCATCCGCCTCAGCCAATGGTGAGGTTGTCCCACTTTTCACCAGAATAGGTTCACGAGGTTTGATACGAAGCCGAAGAACGGCATGATTTAACCATTGTCGTTGCATTGCGTGTTTCTCCCCGGGTTGTTTGCTGATTCTTTTATAATAATATGAGTTCACTAAGGTCAAAAAATAAGAATTGCCTCATAAATTCGCAGACGATGGTCTTTTTGAAAAATCAATCCAAAAAATTTCAATTTTATAATCTTGTAATTCAGAAGCATATTCTTGCTTGATTTGTTGCACTTGCTCCTTGCTTTCTTCAATACTTTTGCTACAATCACAGTCAAAATAGAATATAAGATAAATACCATAGTAGATTTTTCTAGCTTTTAGATTCGTACAAAGTTGTTTAACCAATCCATCTTCTAACTCTTTTTTGTTACCTGTCTTTTTTGCTTCGATTACCACTTCATGTCCACCACCATGAACTATAGCATCTGTTGTGCCGGCACCAGTGCCGGCTTGATGTATACACCTCATACCGGCGTGCTCAATCTTATCATCCAATTCATTAGAGTTGTTGCCCAATAAGCAATAAATACAATATGTAGCGTTATATTCAACCAAAAAACACAATATATTGCACAAGAACCTTATTGAGCAACAACTCTATTAAATATATGTTCGGTTATGTACGGTTCTCTTTGCGGTTTGTTTTCTGCGCTATAGTACACATTATAGTCTCTTCTTTCACGAATCCGTTTTTCGATATATGGTAAATAACATTTTATCAGAATTTTTTGAATATCCTCGGGACTTTCAGGAGTATCAAGAGTGGAGAGAGAGATGCTTTCCTTTGCATTTTCACAATTAAGTACCTTCAAGTTAAAATCCTCCTCTATCTTAGCTTTTTTGAATAATCTTGCTTTATCTGTTAGCAAGCAGTTGCCCACTGAACGATGACATATAGTGACACACTTAATAAAACAGTCAGTACAATCATCAGCTTGTGCGGGGCACATCAAAATATTTTCTAATTTTTTTTTATTGTTATTGATGTCGTCTTTATTGATTGCAACCTTTTCAATGTTATCACTATTTTTAATACGTAAATTCAAATCATCAATCCATATTTTCAAAGCACTCCTTACATTCCGATTGTTGCTATCAATCATAATCTTATAATAAAAGTTTCCCAAACGAAAATCACATTACCAAGTCCCACTTTTTTAATCAATAGCAGGATAGAGAATATTACGTTACGTTAGGCTGTTCTTTGAAAAATCAGACATGAGATCAACGAAATTTGGAG
>JAIOTR010000136.1 GCA_021106665.1 Bacteroidales bacterium | reverse complement strand
CGCAAACACAGGGCGCCAGTGAATATTGGCCGAATTGTCGATAATAGTCGGTAACAGGGGGGCATTGGGGCCAAGGTAAGAATCTGGTAAAGTCAACTTGGGTAGGTTGCTGAGATTAAAAGAATCCTCCACTGATAAAGGAGTAAGCAACTCAACATCATACTTAACCGGCTCCTTTTGGGGATAAGCTGATAAAAAAACAAACTGACCAAATAATAAAATAAGAACTGGTAAATAAAATGATTTTCTCGTGTACATGACCTGAAAAGATTAAATTAAAATGACAAATATAAAATAATCTTTTTTAATCTGTTTTTTGAAAATCAGTAGTCATTTTACAGGCTTCTTTTGATTCTGTTCAGTCAAAAAATTAAAAACCTTTTGGTATTTAATATGTTTAATCTTTTACATTTGCAAAATTTTTGAGAACAGTTGTAAAAACAAATTCAACTAAAAATGGCTAAAAATCTTGTTATAGTCGAGTCCCCGGCAAAGGCAAAAACGATTGAAAAATTCCTTGGTAAAGAATTCTCAGTTAAATCCAGTTTTGGACATGTGAGAGATCTCTCGAAAAAAGACCTTAGTGTTAATAAAGAAAAGGGGTTCGAACCTAAATACGAAATTTCCGCTGACAAAAAGAAAATAATTTCAGAGCTTAAAAAAATTGCTAAAGATGCAGAAACCGTATGGTTGGCAACTGATGAAGACCGTGAAGGAGAAGCAATTTCATGGCATCTTGTTGAAGCACTGGGGCTGGACGAGAAAAAAACGAAAAGGATTGTTTTTCACGAGATTACT
The DNA here is from genome assembly GCA_021106665.1 of Bacteroidales bacterium. GTDB lineage: Bacteria > Bacteroidota > Bacteroidia > Bacteroidales > JAADJA01 > JAADJA01. Next base: position 18,306 of record JAIOTR010000136.1, on the reverse strand, counting down.
AAAAGCGCAATTCTGGAAGCCATTGACAATCCAAGGAAGATTGACATTCATTTGGTAGATGCACAGCAGGCAAGGCGAGTATTAGACCGCCTTGTTGGCTATGAGCTTTCTCCTGTACTTTGGAAAAAAGTAAAGCCGGCTCTCTCGGCTGGGCGGGTTCAGTCGGTGGCAGTACGATTAATTGTTGAGCGCGAAGAAGAAATAAAAGCTTTTAAAACAGAATCGTATTTCAGGGTTACTGCAAGGTTTGAAATTAATGGAAATAAAGAAGGTGCAACAATTGATGCTGAACTTTCGAAAAGATTTAAAACCAAAGAAGAAGCACAAAGCCTTCTAAATAAATGCATTTCCGCAAATTTTACTGTGGGCTCAGTAGAATCGAAAGCAGCCAAAAAATCACCGGCAGCACCGTTTACGACATCGACCCTTCAGCAGGAGGCAAGCAGAAAACTTGGATTTTCTGTTGCCAAAACCATGATGGTTGCCCAGCAGCTTTATGAATCAGGAAAAATAACCTATATGCGAACCGATTCTGTTAATCTTTCAAAATTAGCACTCTCTGTCGCCAAAAAAGTTATTTCTAAAAGTTTTGGAGATGAGTATATAAAGATCAGACAATTTAAGACAAAATCTAAATCTGCCCAGGAAGCCCACGAAGCTATCAGGCCTTCATATCTGGAAAACCAGGAAATTGATGGAGACGCATCACAGAAACGCCTTTATGAATTAATCTGGAAAAGGACAATTGCCTCGCAGATGGCAGATGCTCAATTAGAAAAAACCAATGTGTCCATAGATATTTCATCAGCAAATGAAAATTTTATCGCCCGGGGAGAGGTAATCAAATTTGATGGATTCCTGAAGGTTTACATAGAATCAACAGACGATGAATCATCAGCAAATGGCCAAAAGGGGATGCTACCCCCTCTTTCAAAAGGAGACAAACTTGGTCGTCTGGAAATTGTTGCTACAGAAAGGTTTACTCAGTCACCGGCCCGCTACACCGAGGCAAGCCTGGTTAAAAAAATGGAGGAATTAGGTATTGGTCGACCATCAACTTATGCCCCAACCATATCAACAATACAAAAACGTGAATATGTGGTCAAAACAGACAAGACTGGAGTTGATCGCCAATTTGAACAGTTGCTGCTCACAAACGGAAATATCAGGGAAGAAACAAAAAGCGAAAAAACCGGTTACGAAAAAAACAAGCTCTTTCCAACCGACATAGGTGGTATCGTTAACAATTTCCTTGTTCAATATTTTGATAATATTCTGGATTATAATTTTACTGCTAACGTTGAAAAGGAATTTGATGAAATTGCCCAGGGAAAGAAGGTTTGGAATGAAATGATCAAAGAGTTTTACACGCCTTTTCATAATAGAATTGAGGACACTCTGGAGAAGTCGAAAAAACAAAGCGGAGAACGATTGTTAGGAAAAGATCCTGAATCAGGACAAAATGTCTATGCAAAAATTGGCCGTTATGGTCCTATTGTTCAAATTGGAGAATCAAGTGGTGAAGAAAAACCAAAGTTCGCCGGGATAAACAAAGAGCAAAGCATTGAAACAGTTACTCTTGAAGATGCCCTTGAAATGTTTAAGCTCCCAAGATCAATTGGAAATTTTGAAAACGAAGAGCTAACTGTTGCTATTGGACGTTTTGGACCATATGTAAGACATACGAATAAATTTTACTCCTTAACAAAAACAGACGACCCTCTTTCTATTTCGAAAGAAAGGGCTGTTGAGCTAATCCTTGACAAAAGAAAAAAAGATAAAGAAAGGATTATACAGGACTTCAAGGAAGATACATCCGTTCAGGTACTCAAAGGCCGATATGGGGCGTATATTTCCAGGGGGAAGAAAAATTACAGGATTCCAAAAGGAAAAAACCCGGAAACATTGACCCTTGAAGAATGCTTACAAATAATTGAAGCGGCTGATAAAAGACAAAACAACAAGAAAGGTAAATAGCTTTTTTGTTAAATAGGTTTTTTATCTGATTTATCATAACTTTTTTGTGTTATTATTGTATAAACATAGTAACTAACCTCCAGTACAGTAAAAGTTATTTTTTATGGATATTTCAATTTATTTTGAGCCCATTGAATTACCAGATTATAAATTTGGAGAGGATTCTTCCGGCTTCAGAATGGGTGATCTGCTAAGAAGCTATGTTGATAAAAAACATTTTCCCAAGCTTGATGATGCAGACCTGGCCATTATTGGTGTGAATGAAGACAGAAATGCAGTAAACAATAAAGGTTGTGCCCATGCCCCCGATTATGTCCGAAATCACTTGTATAAACTTTTTAGAGGTGATTTCAACCCAAGAGTTGCCGACCTGGGAAACATTAAACAGGGTCATACAATTGATGATACCTATTTTGCCTTAACTTCCATAATTACCGAACTCATAAAGAACAAAATTATTCCCCTTATTATTGGTGGCAGCCAGGATTTAACTTTCTGCAATTATATGGCTTACGAATCATTGGGGCGGGTAATAAATATTGTTGGGGTCGATTCTGTTTTTGATCTTGGAAAAACGGAACAGGAACTTGACTCTCAATCATACCTAAATAAAATTATTCTGCATCAACCCAATTTTCTTTTTAATTATACAAATATCGGTTATCAATCATATCTCGTTGATCCGGAAGCAATTCATTTGATGAAAAATTTATATTTCGATGTTTACAGACTGGGTGGTATTCGAAAAAATATTGAAGAAGCCGAACCGCTTGCTCGAAATGCAGACCTGATAACAGTTGATATATCTGCTGTCCGTCAATCAGATGCTCCGGGCAACGGAAATGCATCTCCAAATGGATTTTACGGTGAGGAAATTTGCCAGATAATAAGATATGCCGGATTAAGTGAAAAGTTGTCATCAATTGGTTTCTATGAAATTAACCCCAAGAAAGACAGAAATGACCAAACAACACACCTTGCAGCCCAAATGATCTGGTATTTTATTGATGGTTACTATGCCCGTAAAAACGACCACCCCTACAAAGACAAAGAAGAATATATCAAGTATACTGTTTCCATCAAAGATCATAAAGATCAGCTTGTGTTTTACAAAAGCAAAAAAAGTGACAGGTGGTGGATGGACGTCCCGGTAAAAACAAATTACAAGAATATTTATAAGCGACATCATTTGGTACCCTGTTCTTATAACGACTACGAAACTGCCTGCAAAGATGACATACCAGACAGGTGGTGGCAAGCTTATCAGAAGCTGATGTAAAATAAAAGCTACCTGTTACGGGGTTCGGGGTGAGATTTGACAAAAATCTTCATTTAATTCTATCCGGATTTTTTGAAATATACTGTTTCCATCCGGAATAATTATCTTTGGTTGTTTCGGTTGATTTTTGGAAATAATGACAAACAGCAACTGCAAGCCCGTCAGTAGCATCAAGGTATTTTGGTGGTTGTTGAATGGAAAAAAAATTTATAAGCATGGCTGCAACCTGTTCCTTGGATGCATTTCCATTACCGGTAATGGATTGTTTAATTTTTTTAGGGGAATATTCAAAAATTGGTATTGACCTGTACAGGGCAGATGCCATTGCAACACCTTGAGCCCTGCCTAATTTTAGCATCGACTGGACGTTCTTTCCGTAGAATGGAGCTTCTATTGCAAGTTCATCAGGTTGATATTCATCAATTAAAGCTAGTGTTCTTTCAAATATTTTTTTTAGTTTTAATGCCTGATTGCTGTACTTGTTTAACTGGACAACGCCCAATGATAAAATCTCGGCGCTTGAACCTTTATGATGAATAAGCCCGTAACCCATAATATTGGTTCCGGGATCAATGCCCATTATTATTCGCTCTGATTTCAAAATAAGACCTTAACTTTGCAAACTGACGCGTGAATAAGTACTTTACAAATATACATAAAAACAAAACCTACAATTTAATTGTAAGGTTGGCTATAATCTTTGCCACCTATTATTTCATTTACAAACAGGTATTCTATCACAGGAAGCTGGATTATGTGGTTAGCTCATTTATGGACCTGGTTGACCAACCTCATATTTATTTTTTTATTGTGTGGATAACAATTCTGATGATCGTTAATTGGGGGATCGAATCATTGAAGTGGCAATTTCTAATCAATAAGATTGAACGTGTTTCATTTTTAAAAGCATTTGAGGCAATATTATCAGGCATTTCTGTGAGCATATTTACACCCAATAGAATTGGAGAATGGTTTGGACGTGTATTTATTCTGGAAAAGGCAAATCCATGGAAAGGTGTATTTATTACAATGGTCGGCAGCATGAGTCAGTTGCTGGTAACTATTGTGGTTGGGGCCATTAGTTTATTATTTTACATTCCGATATACATTAGAAATACCGAATTATATGCCGACTATTATTACCTGTATTATGGAATTATTTTACTTGTAGTTGTGATCATTGCAACTTTCATTTTGATTTTTCTAAACATTACTTCTTTACCAAATTTTGTTAGCCGGATATTAAATAAACGCTTTGTTCATTTTAATGAATATTTTTCAGTCATTTCAACATTTTCAACATTTGAACTTTCAACTGTTTTATTATTGAGTTTTCTCCGATATTGTGTTTTTGCTTTGCAGTTTTATTTATTTCTCATGACTTTTTCTGTTGAAATCCCACTGCTTCATGGATTAATGATAATATCATTGGTATTTTTCATTATGACAGCAATTCCAACCGTTACGCTTGCTGAACTTGGTATAAGAGGGTCTGTTTCGCTGTATTTTATCGGTTTATATTTTGAACGTTTTTCTGAGCTAACAGATCAAATCAATATTGGAATAATTTCTTCGTCTTCATCTTTATGGCTGATTAACCTTGCAATACCTGCTATTTTGGGTACATTTTTCGTTTACCGCTTGAGGTTTTTCAGAAAACGCACTTCGAATGGCTGATCCTATAACCATATTCTATATTCTTCTTATCTTCTTTGGCGTTGTATATTATTTCATCATTTTTGGTTATACCATCGGTTGGTATAGTTTAAAAACTTATGAGCCTGTACAAAGCAATTTCCAGACAAAAGCCAGTATTATTATAGCTGCCCGCAATGAAGAACAAAATATTGAAAACTTATTGAACGACTTAATCTTACAGGATTATCCGACAGAGCTATATGAAATTTTTATCGTTAATGACAACTCAACTGACAAAACAGCTACTATAGTAGAAAGCTTCATTTCCCAGCATCCTGAAAACCAAATAAAGCTTATTAACATTACAAAAGAAAAACCAAACCAGGCATATAAGAAAAAGGCTATAAATCTAGCTATTGATGATTCTGGAGGAGATCTTATTATAACAACAGATGCTGATTGCAGGATGGGTAAAAAATGGTTGGGATCATTTGTTTCGCTTTATGAGCCTGAAAGGCCGAGGATGATCGTTGGCCCGGTTTGTTTTCATAACGAAACTTCTATTTTTGAGAAAATTCAAACCCTCGAGTTTTTGAGCCTGATTGCAATTACGGGCGGGGCAATCCGGATAGGCAGGCCGATAATGTGTAACGGCGCTAACCTGGTATATGAAAAAAAGACATTTCTCGAAGTAGGAGGTTTTGGGAGTGACGCTTTTTCTTCAGGGGATGACGTTTTTCTGTTGCTCAAGATCAGGAAAAAATTTGGATATAAATCAGTCCGGTTTTTGAAAAATAATAGCGCCATTGTTTTTACTGAAGCCAAAAAGTCAGTTCGTGATTTTTTTCACCAAAGAACACGATGGGCATCCAAAAATAAAGGGTATGATATAAAAATATTGATTGTTTCTTTTTCCGTATATATGACCAACTTATTATTGGTTTGTGGACTAATGTTATCGATAATTTACGCCCCTGTATTCAAATTCATAATCCTTGGATTTATTTTAAAATCATTAATTGAGCTACCGATATTGATCGGAATAGGTAACTTTGTAAAACGTAGCAGGATGTTCTTGTATTCGTTTCCATTAATTTTTTTATATCCGGTTTATATCATAATCACAGGTGCTTTGGGAATTATTAGCTCATACAACTGGAAAGGAAGAACCATCAAAAAATAAAATAACCATGAAAAGAATTAAAAAACTAAACGCCGAATGTATTGAGAGAATCCTTGATAAAACCGATAAAAGGGTTGTATTCGACAAAACCAATATAATTCCAGACCATACTGATCTTTTGAATGATCTTGAAAAATATATCCAATATGAAAAAATCAACAGGGTTTCTGTGCTGGGAATTGATATGTATCAATACAGCGCTTATGGACGATTTGAACAAGCCCTGATACCATTTCTGTTGAAAACGTTGTTTGAGGCCACAATTAAACTATGCTTCCGAAATCATAAATTTATATTTCAACACTATACAAAAGATCAAATTTGGAAAAACTATATAAGTACCGGAGATGGTGGATTTTTGATATTTGAAAATCCTTTGCATTCCCTGCTTTTTGCCAGTAATTTTGCCATCATTCTCAGGGCTTATAATTCATTTCATTTTTATCCCAAACTCAGAAGAATAATTGGCGCCGTTAACATGCGCTATGCCATTACACACGATAAAATTTATTCCTTTAACAATAATTTTTACGGTAGGGCTATCATAAACAATGCCCGCATACTCATTAAAGACGACCTGAACCGATGCCTTATTGATGAACACGTTCATTCATGGTTTACAACAAACTTAGATGGTGTTGAAAATTTACAAATTGTTACTTTGGAAGATATTGCTAATATTTATGAGTTTAGTAAAGGATACGACAAAAAGTTTCTAGAAAATAATGATGAAATTTTTGAAAATGAACCATCAAGAAAATATGGCATTATCAACTCTGACATATTAAAAGTTGGGATGATAAAGTCGAAAGAAACAAATATCAGTGTTTACAATTTGCACCTTCAGGTAACTATAAGGCTCTATGATGATGATGATGCTACTAAAAATAGATTGATAACTGTAAGCCTGGGGAATTTAAATACTACAGGTATATGAAAAAGATTTTAGAATTACTAATTATTACATGTATCTTTTGATAAGGAACATGAAAAGTGGATTGAAGCTGTGAATGCTGATAGCCTGACCTGGCATCATCTGGGAGATTTGAAAGGCTGGGGAAATGAAGCCGGTAAGCTTTGTGCTATTAATTCCATTCCTGCTAATGTATTGCTTGATCCGAAAGGAACTATCATTGCTAAAAACCTTCGGGAAGAAGAGCTACATATAAAGCTATCAGAATTGCTGAGAGAATAACAATTCCAACAAAATCTTATTGATTAGCAGTTATAACTTTATTTCCTGATTTTTATTAATCCGGAAGGGGGAACCAAAAGTTTTGTTGGCCCTGCTTTAAAATTTTGAGAAGACTCTTGAGTTAACTTTCCCAAACAATTTAAAATTTGAACCTTTGATTTTCCAAAATCTTGTTCAAAATCCAGGATAACTGAAGTTGAGCCTTTTGCATTGACGATATCAATCTCTGATAATTTAGTTTTATTAATTTCTATAACCTGATCAGTATATACAGCAATAATTTCTTTCTTGTTGCTTGATGATCTCAAAACAGGATATAACGCCCCAGGATTTTTAGGAACAAATTGGCCATCCAGCAAAACTGACTTGTTTTTTTTCCAGTAATTCATCCAGTACTTTGCCATTTTAAAATGATCTTCAGGAATGGAATCCAGTTTAACAGAAAGTTGAGGTACAGAAAATAAGATATTCAAAATCTGAAGGGCTGCGCTTTCAACCGGATCGTCCTTGTGCCACATGAACATATCAGAATGGACTGCAGTATTTCCAGAGGCAATTCTCAAATCCGTTGTTCTGACCCGGTTTACCACTTCCATGTTCGGGCAATCAGCCGCACGAAACATATTTCCATATTTACGCATAAGCGGGCCGATGTAAGGTTGTCTAAATTCGATCATGATTTCAGGCTTTAGTTTTCTCAACCTTTCCATAATATCTGTCATCAGCTTATCTGTTGCCTCATTCACCGAGGCAAAATCACGGCCATTTATAGCTGTTAAATCCGTTTTCTCATCAGCATAAAACCAACCGAGAAAATCAAGCTTAAAGCCATCCAGATTCCACTCTGTAAGGGCGGTTTCATAGGTATTAATTATATGTTCTCTTACTTCGGGATAGCGTGGATCAAGCACCCATGTCCCCTGACTTTCCCAATGATGCAAGTATTTTCCTTTGAACTGATCGTAAAGCTTTGCTTTTTCACCAATAAAAGGCAATGAATACCATAATAAAAACTTCATTCCGATGGCATGAACGCTATCTACAAAAGCATTCATATCCCCAATTCTTTCAGGCTCCCAATCACCTGTATAGGCATAACCCCGCTTATTGTCCTTGGTTTGCCATCCATCATCAATAATCACAGCTTCCAACCCAATTTCTTTTCCAAGCCTGCATTCTTTAACCACCTCTTCTACAACTAAATTTTGATGAAAACTGTACCAGGTTGAGTACATAGGAAGCTTTGCTGCATCGGGCACTGGGGCTGGTTTATAATTATCCATTGAAGCCCACCAGTCAGTTGATTCTTTCACTGATTGATAAAAAGGAATATTTCTCCGATCAATCCTTATTTCCAGAAAATAATCCGTGATGGCAGGATGTGGCTCGCTGAATATTTCTACATTACAATAAAACTTTGAATCTTCTTCTCTTAACCAGGTATACGTATTGATTTTGTTCAATGCGTCAGATAGTGCAAAAGTAAAACGGTTCTGATCATTACTGTTGATAAAAGAGATCAAAGGAACCTGGCTGGAAGCACGTGACCGGATGTCATTTCCATAATAAGTGACTTTATCGGTTCGGAGATTGGAGTTCCAGAACTGGTATATGTCAATGGAAGGAAAGCTCCATTCCAAGGTAATTTTAGGTGGTATTGCAGAATTTTTTGCTGATAGGTTAAATTTTATAATATTCAAACCATCTTCAATCTCTTCAGACGTAATATCCTTTACAAAGCTCCTCAAATCATCTCCAATCTCAATCTGCTCTTTTGAAAAAGCAATCATTACCTGCTTTGGTTTTTCAGAGATATAGGTTGATTTATTATGTGTACAGCTTAATAATGCAACAATTATAATTAATGTAAAAAATAATATAATTAATTGTTTCATTGCTGGATTGAATTATAAATCTATTTCCTTTCCTTTTCCATCCACATTTCACGGAAAGATTTTTTTGCAAATTTTGGAAGTTCTCTTCTGGGTCCCCATGCATTTTTGAAAATCATTTGCATACCCATATTTTTCACCTTTGCATTAAACATATCCATCCTTTTTCTCTTTGAAAGAAATCTCTTCATGCTTGATATGGATATTTTTTCACTTGATGAAGCATACCCTGATTTGACAGATTCATTCCTGTTATTTAAGAGTAACTCATGTATAGGAATTTTTAATGGGCATACGTCGGTGCAGCTTCCACAAAGCGAAGAAGCAAAGCTTAAATGCTTATAACTTTCAATACCTTTCAAATAGGGTGTAATTACAGATCCTATCGGTCCGCTGTACGTAGTATTATATGTGTGACCTCCAATATTTTTGTAAACCGGACAGGCATTGAGGCAGGCGCCACAACGGATGCAAGTCAAAGCAACTCGTTGCTCATCGTGTTTTAAAATTTCAGAGCGGTTATTTTCAAGCAAAATAAGATACATATCTTCAGGTCCGTCAGTTTCATCTTCCTGTTTTGGGCCAGAAATAATGGAATTATAAACTGTTATTTTTTGTCCTGTACCATAAGATGATAATAAGGGCCAGAATAAATCAAGATCGATTAGGGATGGAATTATTTTTTCCACACCAACGATGGCAATATGTACTTTAGGAAATGACATTGACATCAATCCATTACCTTCGTTTTCTGTCAGGCAAACTGATCCGGTGTCTGCAATCAGAAAATTTCCTCCGGTAATTCCAATATCAGCAGTTACAAACTTATCTCTCAGCTTGTCACGAACAAAACCCGTAAGTTCTTCCGGCGTACTTTCGCGGGGAGTATTGAATTTTTCATTAAAAAGCTGTGCAATATCATCCCTTGATTTATGCATAGCTGGCGTTACGATATGATAAGGTTTTTCACCAGCTATTTGAACAATATATTCGCCAAGATCTGTTTCCAGAGATTCGATATTATTATTTTCAAGCGCTTCATTGATCTCAATTTCTTCAGTGGTCATGGACTTGGATTTCACCACATGTTTTGCATTATACTTTCGCATTAATGCTAAAATTTCCACGATGGCTTCATCCTTATCTAATGCCCAGATAATCTTCCCGCCTTTTTTCTCAAAATTAGCAGCAAACTCAATCAGGTACTTTTCAAGATTGTTTACAATGCGATGTTTCAGGAATGCAGCTCGTTTTCTTGCCAGTTCAATATCCTTATACTGCTCCTTACCTTTAGCTACCGCAGCATCATATTTTGAAATATTGAAATTGATCTTGTTGCGATGCTCAAGATCGAAAGCCTTTTTTTCGGAATCCTTTAAGAACTTATTGTAAATTTCGTGCATATAAGTTCAATTAATAATTACAAAGAAACAGGAATTTTATTAATTCTATCAATATGCCTTCCTTTTTCAAAATCTGTATCTAAAAATACCTTTACCATTTCAGTTGCAACTTTAAAATCTAAAAACCGTCCGGGAAGCGATATTATATTAGCATTGTTATGAAGCCTGGTTAACTCTGCCTGCTCTAAATTCCAGCATAAAGCTGCTCTTACATTTGGGTACTTATTGGCCGTCATGCTGGCACCCTGTCCACTCCCGCAAATAATTATTCCAAATATATTTAATCCATCATTGATAGATTTAGCTACCGGGTGAATAAAATCAGGATAATCTACGCTATCTTCAGAATATGTACCCAAATCGTTAAATAAATATCCTTCCTTTGATAAATTTTTAATCAAAAATTGTTTTAATTCAAAACCTCCATGATCAGATCCAATGGGTATTTCCTGACTTTTATCAAACATGTTAAAAAATTGTTTCAAACAAAAGTAATGATTAAAACTATATATGATTATAAACTAATGGTTTATTAGTAAAATGATATTATCATTTTATACTATAAGCTTAAAAATCAAATTATTAATTTTGTCAACATTAAAATGTTTATATCTGTTAATTTTGTTACAAATTTCTTAAAAGTTATTGGGTTATTAACAATTTGATTATAAAGTTATAAATAAGTAAGAGTTATTAATATTTTTCATAGGTTATCTTTAGATTATGAACAGAAAATTAAGGTAAATTAAATTATATTTTTAAACATTATATATTTTTGGACCAATAGTTAAAAACTATGTAAATTACTTAAAAGCAATACTAAATAATGTGAATGAATTGTTAATAATAAATAGAAAATAGAAAAGTCAATAGTAGCTGTAATTTATTTTTAACACTATTAACAAGCATATTAATAATATATATTAAAATTTCTAAAATTATATAATAATAATACTTTAATGAAAAAAGAAGCAAGTGTAACCGGAATTTCTGATATGGAATTAGTAGAAAAAATTCTAAATTTGAAGCAGCAAAAAAACGCCGTTCTTTTAGCACATTTTTATCAGGTACCCGAAATTCAGGATATAGCGGACTATGTGGGTGACAGTTTAGGCCTGGCACAAAAAGCAGCAGCATCTAATGTGGATATGATTGTATTTGCAGGGGTTCATTTTATGGCCGAAACAGCAAAAATTTTAAGTTCTGATACAAAAGTCATTCTTCCTGATTTGGAAGCTGGTTGCTCTCTTGCGGCATCATGTCCAAAGGATAAATTTTCTGAATTCAAAGCAAAATATCCTGAGCATATAGTAATTTCCTATATCAATTGCACGGCTGATATTAAGACATTGTCGGATTTAATTTGCACTTCTGGAAATGCTGTTCAACTCGTAGAGTCTTTTCCAAAAGATAAGAAGATTATTTTTGCTCCTGATAAGAACCTGGGAGGTTATATTAACCGCATCACCGGAAGAAATATGATATTATGGGATGGAACCTGCGAAGTTCATGATGTTTTGTCAACTGAAACTGTTATTCAACTGAAGGTTGAAAATCCTGATGCCAAATTGATCGCTCACCCAGAATGTAAGGCTCCTGTTTTGGAATTGGCTGATTATATTGGTTCAACCACAGCCATGCTTAATTTTACCGGCAAGGATAATTCTAAAAAATATATCGTGGCTACAGAAACAGGAATTTTGCATCAAATGCGAAAAAATTCACCAGAGAAAGAATTTTTAATTGTACCAACAGATGAAACTTGTTCGTGTAATGATTGTCAATACATGAAATTAAATACTTTGGAAAAGTTATATTTGTGCATGGAAAATGAAAGTCCTGAAATTTTACTTTCTGATGAAGTAATTTCCAAGGCTCAGGTTCCGATTAAAAAAATGTTGGATATGTCTAAAAATTTGAATCTTATAAAGTAATGAAAATTAAATTTTTAATATTTCTTTTTTGTATCATTTCAATAGTATTATCAGCTCAGGATGATATAGATCCAAATGGATTTAACAGGTTTTATTACGAAAATGGCCAGGTATCGAGCGAGGGTTATATGAGAAATGGTGAACCAGATGGATATTGGAAAACCTATTATGAAGATGGTACTATAAAATCGGAAGGTAATCGCAAGGATTTTAAATTAGATAGCATTTGGACATTTTATAACGACACAGGTAAAGTTGCCATGCAAATTGCTTATTTGAATGATAAAAAAAATGGAATCAGAAGAACATACCATGAAGAAGAAATAATAGAGGAAAACTTTACCGATGATATAAAACAGGGATTTACTTATTACTATTATCCCGATAAAAAACTATGGAAAAAAATTAATTTTATTGATGGATTGGAAGAGGGTATTGGAAAAGAATATACCAAAAGTGACGGAAGGATAATAAAACTAACTTATTATAAAAAGGGATTTATAACTGATATTGAATACATCAATAAGATTGATAAAGCTGGCATGAAGCAAGGAAAATGGAATTATTTTTATGAAGATGTTGGTACGATCAGGTTAGTGGGTGAATATAAAAATGATTTAAAGCATGGATATTTTAAAGAGTTTTCAAGGGATGGCAATTTACTAACTACATCAAAATATATTGATGGTATTTTACAGGAAGATGTTGCTGAATTAACAAAGCTGGATATAAAGACAGAATATTATCCAAATGGAAAAAAGAAGATCGTAGCCAGTTATAAAGATGATATACCGGAAGGAGTAAGAAGGGAATATTCCCCAGAAGGAGATATTGTAGCCGGTTATGTATTTAGTAATGGCGATGTGGTTGGTGAAGGTATTATTGATGATGCCGGAATAAAAGATGGCCCCTGGAATGAATATTATACCAATGGCGCTTTAAAATCTGAAGGTATTTATGATGAAGGAAAACGTATTGGAGAATGGAAGTTTTATCATCCAAATGGCGAGTTGGAACAAATCGGCTCTTATAATAAAGATGGAAAAGAAGATGGGGAGTGGATCTGGTATTTTACAACCGGTGACTTATTGAGGCAGGAAAGTTACTTTAATGGAATGACCGATGGTTATAGCATTGAATATGATGAATTTGGTGTTGTTATAGCAGAAGGAGAATATATAGAGGATTATCGTGAAGGAAAATGGATTTTCAATTACGGGGATCATAAATCGGAAGGTGAATACCTGAATGGTATGAGACACGGAAAATGGAAAAATTATTACAGTGATGGTATATTAAGCTTCGAGGGGAAATTTATTGAAGATAATCCGAATGGACGACAAATATGGTTCTGGCCAAACGGTAATAAAAAAACAGAAGGGGAATATATCATGGGGTTAAAGGATGGGGAATGGATAAAATATAATTATGATGGAACCCCTTTCATCAGTATTATTTATGAAAATGGAGTTGAGAAAAAATATGATGGAGTCCGTATCCGAATTTATGATGAAGCTGCTACTGGCGGGCAGTAACTGTTCTAAACTTTTAATATTTTTGTACCAGAGTTACTTCAACCAGTGGACCCACTAAATAAATCCGCATATTATCCAATCTTTTACATTTATACCTTTTACGAAGTTTTTCAAGCTTTTCGAAAACTAATCCATTATGAATTTTAAACAGGCTTTTGTCTGGTAGATCTTCAAGGGTCAGATAGTTTTTTGACTTATCATAGGAGCGGAGTATTTTTATTAATTCGGTATTAATAGAGGTTGAAGTTGGATTTTCAATGAATTTGTAAAGAACGTTTAGGATATCTTCAGGAAAGATTTTTGTATTCAAAAAAATTTGCAAAAGTTCCCGATATTGATCTTTCCATTCTTTTCCATGTGGTTTAACCCTATGTTTGTATTGCTCCCATATTTTTAAGTGGGCATATTCATGGATTAATGTGATAAGAAAATTGTATTTATTCAAATCATGGTTTATTGAAATTTTGTGGAAGTTATGCTTTAGGGGAGGCCTGTAATCACCGAGCTTTGTTGTTCGACTCCTGGTTATTTTAAGTTGAAAATTTGAATTTTCAAACCAGTTCATAATTACCGGTACAGCATTATCAGGAATATAATCGGTAAGAATTTCCTTATATGTTTTCATCGTAATAGCTGAATTCAGGGCAATCACGACATTTTTTCTCTAATTTTTTTGAAGAGGAGCAAGATCCTAAAATTATTAAAGAGCAGATAGTAATCAAAATCAGGCCGAATATTTTTTTAATAATCATATTTTTATTTTTAATAACGGCCAAAAATATTAAAATTGCATGAGATAATTTTTTTATCATTAATTTAGCAGATACATTAACAGATAAATATGGTTAGCCGCTTTGGTGCTTATATATTACTTATGTTGAAAGTTTTCCGCAGGCCTGACAAAATGAAGGTTTTCAGAAAACAGTTTCTTGTTGAAATATATAATCTGGGGATTGAATCACTGGGTATTGTTGCTATTATTTCCGTTTTTATGGGTGCCGTTGTTGCTATTCAAACAGCTTATAATATTGACAGCCCTTTACTTTCATTAACTCTTGTTGGCTTTACGGTAAGGCAATCGGTTATCCTTGAATTTGCACCCACCATCATTAGTCTGATTTTAGCCGGAAAGGTAGGATCGAGGATTGCTTCAGAAATTGGAACGATGCGGGTTACAGAACAGATTGATGCATTGGAGATCATGGGTATTAACTCTTCTAATTATCTAATTTTTCCGAAGGTAATAGCAGCCATGGTCATTAATCCGGTTTTGATCATTATCAGTATGGGTTTTGGATTAATGGGAGGATATTTTGTAGCTATTTTTACTAATTTATTTACAACCCAGGATTACGTTGAAGGAATCAGAATAGCTTTCGATAGTTATACCATCACTTATGCAATAATTAAAACAATAGTATTTGCGCTTCTTATTACTTCTATTTCAGGTTTTGAAGGCTATTCCGTTAAAGGTGGGGCAATTGAAGTGGGCGCTGCCAGCACCCGCGCTGTTGTTTGGAGCAGCATCATGATTATTCTGTTTAATTTAATTCTTACCCAATTACTCCTTTCATGATTGAAGCTAAAAACATATCAAAATCATTTGGGGAAAATCAGGTATTGAAAGATATATCTGTAAAATTTGAGAAAGGAAAAACAAACCTTATCATTGGGCAAAGCGGTTCAGGAAAAACGGTATTAATGAAATGCCTGATAGGATTACATGAAGTGGACGAAGGAGATATTTTTTTTGATGAAAGGGATTTTTCTAAAATGTCGTTTAAGGAACGCAAAAACGTAAGAAAGGAGTTGGGAATGCTATTTCAGGGTGGGGCGCTATTCGATTCTTTAACTGTGGAGGAAAATGTGATGTTCCCTCTTACGATGTATACTAATCAGTTGATGGAAGAAAAAAAAGAAAGGGTTAATTTTTGTCTGAATTGGGTGAATTTAGAAAACGCAAATAGACTTTTTCCATCTGAATTGAGTGGAGGAATGACTAAACGTGTTGCCATTGCAAGGGCAATATCTATGAACCCAAAATATTTATTCTGCGATGAGCCCAATTCCGGTCTGGATCCACATACGGCAGGTGTTATTGATGATTTGATTCAAAGGCTCACTGAAGAATTTCAGATGACAACAGTTGTTAATACCCATGATATGAATTCTGTGATTAAAATTGGCGACACCATTTCATTTATTTATAAAGGGGAGCTATGGTGGGAAGGAGATAAAGAACATATTCTTAATACAGATAATAAAGAGCTGAACGACTTCGTTTTTGCAACAGAATTAACGAAAAGGCTGAAATAATGGTAGTAGGGCAAGGGTGATGAAGCCGGTATAGTTTTTGGATAAAGGTTAAGAACCCTATCCGAAAACTTTACCAAATCAGGCCTCCTAACTTTTGCCTTTTAACTTTTTAAATTATGAATTTCCTCGACATAATATTTATTATTCCCATCATCTGGCTTGCGTACCACGGATTTAAACGTGGGTTTATTATTGAGTTAGCCTCCTTATTGGCTTTGATTCTGGGTATTTATGCTGCTTTGTATTTTTCATACTACGCTGAAAATTTCCTGACGAACAACCTTGATATGGAAACCGAATATGTTCCCATCATTGCCTTTATCGTAACCTTTGTACTTGTTGTGATTGTTGTATATTTTCTGGGTAAAATATTAGAAAAAATCATAAACATGGTTGCTCTTGGCTTTGTAAATAAAATGGCTGGAGGATTTTTTGGAATATTAAAGGCTGCTGTTCTTATTAGCATTGTTCTTTTGATCATTAATAATTTCAATGATAAATTTATTTCAAAAGAAAAAAAGGAAAACTCATTTCTTTATGCTCCTATTGCCGGAATTGCCCCACTACTATGGCAAAGCCTGAAAGACTTAGATAATGAAAAAATAGAAGAACTTAAGGAAGAAGTAGAAAGTATTACGATTTAAGTTATCCCTTTATTGCTTTCACGCCGGGCAACTCTTTTCCTTCAATGTATTCCAGCATAGCGCCACCGCCTGTTGAGACATAACTTACTTTGTCTTTTAAGTTATATTTATTAATAGCAGCTACTGAATCACCTCCGCCAATTAAGGAAAATGCTCCTTTTTCTGTTGCTTTGGCAACGGCCATCGCAATAGATTTGGTTCCTTCTGAAAAATTTTCAAATTCAAAAACACCCATTGGGCCATTCCAAAGAATAGTCGAAGAATTTTCAATGATCTCTGTGAATTTACTAATCGAATCCGGCCCTATATCAAGTCCCATCCAGCCTTCAGGAATAGTTTTAACATCCGATATTTTCCTTTTGGCATTGTTGTCAAATTGATCTGCAATAATGGTGTCCACCGGAAGATACAGATTTACACCCATTTCTTTCGCTCCCTCAACAATATGTAGCGCCAACTCAAAAAGTTCATCTTCAATCAATGATTTTCCAACACTTCCGCCCAATGCATGGATAAATGTAAACATCATTCCACCACCTACAATCAGGTTATCAACCTTACTTAACAGATTATTAATAATTTCGATTTTACCCGAAACTTTTGCACCACCCAAAATAGCGGTAAATGGTCTTTGTGCTTCATGAAGAACTTTATCAATGCTTTTTATTTCGTTATCCATGATATAACCAAAAAGTTTATCCTTTGGGAAGAATTGTGCAATAATGGTCGTGGAAGCATGTGCGCGGTGAGCAGTACCAAATGCATCATTCATGTAAACATCCCCCAGGGAGGCTAGTTTTTTAGCAAAGGCCTCATCCCCCTTTGTTTCCTCTTTGTAAAAGCGGAGATTTTCGAGCAGCAGAACTTCACCTGGTTTCAGTCCGGAAGCAAGATCTTTAGCTGAATTACCAATGCAATCATCCGCAAACTTAACAGTCAAATTTAGTTGCTCAGAAAGATATGGAATAACATGTTTAAGTGAAAATTTCTCCTCAGGTCCTTCTTTTGGCCTACCCAAATGTGACATTAAAATTACTGAACCTCCACCTGACAATATTTTATTGATTGTTTTAATTGCTGCATCGATGCGGGTTGTATCCGTAATATTACATTTGGAGTTTAGGGGTATATTAAAATCAACTCTGATTAATACTTTTTTATTTTTAAAATCAAAATTTTCAATTATTTTCATCTGTTTTTAAAATTATTCCCAGGTTAGTATTCAGTTTTTTCTAAAAATCCGGTAACAGTATAATTGACATGGCTATTTCCATCTGCTGCATTTTTGATCTCATCATAATATACAATTT
>JAIOTR010000530.1 GCA_021106665.1 Bacteroidales bacterium | reverse complement strand
TTTTATAAAAGATGCTTATCTTTGGATAAATGATGTAGTTAATGACAGGTATGAAAAAATCTGACCAACATTCTCAGGAGTTAAGCAAAACATTGGCTGAAGTGTTTCGTGATGCCAACTCTCTAATGGTCGTGTCTCAGATTATAAAAAAACATCTTACAAACAAATTAGACATTAGAGATATTGCTCTAAACGGCCTTGATCTTAGTAAAGTTAGAAAAATAATTGACCTTGGTTGTGGTTGTGGATTTTTTACTCATGGACTAAAAGGCAGGGTTCACAAAGATGCTGAAATTACGGGAATTGATCGTCATCCCAAATGTAAACAATTGTATTTAAAAGCTTGCGACGATGTTGATATTAAAGGAAAGTTTCTGGGTAGGGGTATTTCTGTAATTGAAGAAATAGAAGATAACTCAGTTGATATAATTATTTGTAGTTATGCTTTATATTTTTTCCCCGATTATATAAACCATATTTCGCGTATATTAAAGGAAGACGGTTTTTTTGTTACCATTACACATTCACGTCCTCATATGAAGGAGTTCACGGACTATGTAAAAAAGATACTTATAAAAAACAGTATAGATTTTCATCAGAGACTGCCATATGAAGCCCTGATAGAAAATTTTTCCAACACCAATGGGAAAGAATTGTTATCCTCTTGGTTTGATGAAGTAAAAACTACCGATTACAGGGGAACTCTGGTGTTTAATCAAAATGAATTTGATCATTTTGAAAAGTATTTTAACTTTAAACATACGTTTTTTATTCCAGGGAATGACATGGAACAAGAAGAACTAACAGAAATCATATTGGAAAAAGTTAAAATGGATTTAAAGAAAACAGGACAATTAAAAATTACTAAAGACGATACCATATTCGTTTGTTCAGGAAAAAAGAAAAATATTCATTGATGAAAAAAAGAACATACTGTCCCTATTGTAGCGAAAAACTTTCTACCAAAGCAGAAGGTGATATCTTAAGAGACTTTTGCACGAGTTGCGACACTTTTTTTTATGATAACCCACTACCGGTTGCCTCAACAATTGTTGTGTCTGATCGCAAGGTGTTGCTAGTAAAAAGAAAAAACGACCCAAAGAAGGGAGAGTGGTGCCTTCCTTCCGGATTTGCTGAAACAGGAGAGAGCATTGAGACAGCAGCCCGCCGAGAACTTGAGGAAGAAACAGGGATTAACGGGAAGATTATAGATTTTGTTTGTGTTGACTCTGCATATAATAGTTTATATGGTGACCTTATTTTTGTCACTTTTGAAGCTGAATGGATCAGCGGGGATTTAATTGCAGGTGATGATGCAGAAGAGGTTGAATTTTTCTCTTTCGATAAAATGCCATCACTCGCATTTAGTTCCAATACAAAAGCTGTGAGAAGATACATTTTTAGCAAAAAAGAGTATTGGGCCATCATTGATTCATTCTCACTTTCAATAGGAAAAAGTGACCCCAAAACACAGAAAGGTAATTACGTATCTGACAAACTGGTAAATCTCATTGAAAAGAATGCAGATATCATTGCCAACCGGTGGCTAAACGATGTAACTACCGGTAAGTCAACTCCAACATATGCTATCGTTGATCCCCACTCCGCCCGTGAAAGAATCCTAATCGTCCTCAGGCAATTCAGAAAATGGCTGGGTGGGTATTATGGGGATGATGATATTCGTGACTATTATCGTAAACTTGGTTTAGAAAGGAAGAATGAGGGTTTTGCATTAAGCGAAATTATGAGTGCCATTAGCCTTACCCGGAAACATATTTGGGAATTTGCCCTTTCACAGCGCATGTGGACTAAAACCATTGACATTTATATGACACTGGAGCTTGAACGCCGTATGATGTTATTCTTTGACCGGGCTACGTATTATGCAACTAGAGGGTATCAGGGGGAAAAGCGTGTGGATTAATCAAAGAATGAAAAATTAGCGTTGATTATATTCCTTGCAAGAATTGTATTTAATAAACTACGTATAAAAAAGTTGATATACTTTTGTGCTATACAATGTGTTTTATTAATTCAATAATATTTCTAAAAACAAAAATAATGATGAAAAAAACAAAACAACTCGTTTTACTATTGACTATTGTTATAGCGGCAATTTCATGCCAAAACAACCAGGCGCCGAACACTAATGATGTTAATGAACCAGGGAACCATAAAGCAAAAGTAAAAGAAGTAGTTCATACAACCTCCTATTCCTACCTCAGGCTTAATGAAAATGGAGATGATTTATGGATAGCCGTTAGTAAGCAGGATATTCAGGTCGGGGAAATTGTCTATTATTTAGAAGGGCTTAAGATGGAAGGTTTTAAGAGTGAAGAGTTGGATCGCACATTCGAATCAGTTTATTTTGTTCAGGATATAAGTGATCAACCAATACCAGATGCCCAACAAATGGTAAATGGAATAACTGAGCCTCAAAAACCAACCCTTAATAAAATTGACATTGCTGTTGATATTCCCGAGGGAGGCATTAGCATAGGTGAGTTGTATTCCAACAAAGCAAAATATAATGGCAAATCTGTAACTGTCAGGGGTCAGGTTACCAAAGTCAATGAGGGCATTATGGGCCGGAATTGGATCCATATCCAGGATGGAACAGGCGGTGAAACAAACTTTGATCTAACTGTTACTTCAGATGATATTCCAAATGTTGGTGATATAGTAAACTATTGGGGAGTCGTTGCTGTTGATAAGGATTTTGGTGCCGGGTATTACTATGAGCTTATTGTTGAGGAAGCAACCCGATTAAATAACTAAGTAATCTTTTCTTTATTCATATATCAAAATTATTAACCAAAAACTTATATCATGAAACTAAATTGTCAAAAAATGAAAAATCCAGTAAGTATTGCCGGTTTAATTTTAATTATGAACCTGGTTTTTTCAACACAAGGTAATTCACAAGGCCCATTACTAAGATTTCCGGATATCCATGAAGACCTTGTCGTATTTGTCCATGGTGAGGATATCTGGTCAGTTGCTGCCGATGGAGGAGTGGCTACTCGTCTCACTATCCATGACGGACAAGAGCGTTATCCCAGGTTTTCGCCTGATGGAAATTTAATTGCATTTACAGGATATTACGATGGAAATCCTGATGTTTATGTAATGAACAAATTTGGTGGTGATATTACCAGGGTTACTTATCATTCTGGTTTCGAAGAGGTGATAGGATGGCATCCGGTTAAGAATAAGATCATATTTTCAGCTTATCGAAGCGATTATCCAGGATATTCAGAAT
>JAIOTR010000184.1 GCA_021106665.1 Bacteroidales bacterium | reverse complement strand
TTTCGGCTCATGGAACCGCAACGCCATACAATGATGATATGGAGTCAATTGCTCTGGCGAGAAATAATTTAGCGAAAACTCCGGTTAACAGCTTTAAAGGTTTTATTGGGCATACGCTTGGAGCTGCCGGTATTGTAGAGTCTGTTTTTTGTTTTGAGTCTATGAGGCAAAACATATTGATTAAAACCTATGGACTTGAAAATACCGGAACCGCAGAAAAGATAAATGTTATAACTGAAAACAAACAACAACCGGTAAACAAGGTGCTTAAAATTGCTTCGGGTTTTGGCGGGAGCAATGCTGCTATTTTATTCAAAAAAACCAATGGATAAATTTTATATAACATCATATTGTATAATAAAAAAGGGTCTGATCCTGACTGCTGATGAGCGATTTGAATTTGAAGAATATGCAGATGACGGAAAGTATTTTAAGCAGGTTTATAAACAACTTAATAAGCCCTATGCAAAGTTTTATAAAATGGATCGTCTTTGTAAACTGGCATATCTTAATGCGGAGTTCTTGCTGGAAAAGATAGATTTGAAAAAATATAAACCTGATGAAGTAGCCCTGGTCTTTTCGAATGCATTTTCATCAATTAATATAGACATAAAGCACAACGAGTCAATTATAGATAGAAATAATTATTTCCCCGAACCTGCAACATTTGTATATACCTTACCCAATATAATGCTTGGTGAACTAAGTATTAGGCATCAGATTAGGGGGGAAAATATTTTCTTTGTGACTGAAAAATTTGATTACGAATTTATTGTCTGGTATACTTTGGATTTATTAAATAATTCACGGCATAAAGCCTGTATCATTGGAAGGATAGACTATACTGATAAAGATTTGTTTTCTTCTATGTTTTTTGTTGAACAGGGAGAGAAGAAGGAACAGGAAAGATCTCTAACTACAGAAAATATAAAAATGATCATTGAAAGGTAAGCTGTATGTTTTTTTATTATCTAACTTAAAATAAATAATTGAATTTAAACGTGATTAATTATCGAAATACTTCTATCGTATGGCTTCTGGTCACCCTCGTTTTCATTCTCTCCGGATTAAATTTCAATTTATTATATGGATATGGTTTTCTGACTTTAATTTATATTGTTCTTCTTATAATCGGATCGATAAAAATTAATTGGAATTTTTATTTTAAGTCCCGCAGTCATGGTAGAAGACAGGTGTCTGAAATAGCGCTAACTTTCGATGACGGACCAGATGAAAGTAAAACAATTAAAATTTTAGATATTTTAAAAAAACACAATATTGAAGCTGCCTTTTTCAGTGTAGGAAATAAGATAGAAAAAAATATTTCAGTATTTAACCAGATTGTTGAAGCCGGCCATATTATCGGTAATCATTCATATTCCCACTCTTTTTGGTTTGATTTTTACTCCCCCGCAAGGATGGTGCGCGAGATCAATCGTACAGATCAACTGATTCAAAAATATTCAGGAAAAAAGTCATTGTTATTCCGCCCGCCTTATGGCGTAACCAATCCATTCCTGAGCAAAGCGCTAAAAAAAACCGGGCACATTTCCGTATCCTGGAGTTTGAGATCATTTGATACAACAAAGAAGAAGGATGATATGATGCGTCATTTAAAACGCAGATTAAAAGATGGGGACATTATTTTATTTCACGATACAAGTAAAGTTACAGCCGAAGTGTTAGAAGACTTTATAAATTTTATTAAAAAGAAGGGCAAAAAAATTGTAGGATTGGACAAACTACTTAAAATTAGCGCTTATGACAGTTAGACTGATTAGTATTTTGATTTTGTTAAATATCTTTTGTAAAGGACAAGCGCAGCCTGAAGGGTACATTCAGGTTTTTGATACAGTTTTTATAACACAAAAAATAAATGAAGTATCTACAAACATAAACTCAATAAATTCGGAGTTTATTCAGGAAAAAAATATTACATTCCTGTATGAAAAAATTATCTCCAAAGGAATCTTAATATATGAAAGACCGGACAGACTCAGACTTGAATACACCAGCCCGTTTACTTATTTGTTGATCATGAATAGCGGACAACTATTAATTAATTCTGGAGATAGTAAAATGGAGTATGATATGAAATCGAGCAAAATGTTTAACGAAATAAACGACCTGATCATAAGTTCGGTTCAAGGAGAAATAATAAATAATCCCAATTATAAAACATTATTTTTTGAAAATAGCGACACATTACTTGTTAAGCTTTTTCCCAAACAAGAGGAGTTGAACAAATACATTAAGAATATTGATTTATATATTGGCAAGAATGACTATACCGTTTCAAAGCTGCAAATAACTGAACTTCTGGACGATTACACCTTGATAAAGTTTATAAATAAAACCATCAATGAGCCGCTACCTGATAATTCTTTCTCTGATAATTAGTTTGTTGATCGGGGTGAATTCATGCAGCCCTCCCCTGAAAGGGTATTCCCCTTCTCCGGAAAATTCAATTGTATTCATGCCTGTATTTAATAACAGCTTTGAAAGGTCTCTCCATAATTTTCAAATCAAATTCAAAAAGAAACAACTTACAGGTATTGTCCTGATAAAAAAAATTCCCGGTCTCAACTCATACAGAACTGTTTTTATGTCGGAAACAGGACTTAAATATTTCGATTTTGAGTTTTTTCCAACTGATAGTGTAGAAATTCACTATGTTATGGATGCCTTTGACCGGAAAGCGCTTATTAAAATTATTACTTCTGACTTTATGTTATTGTTTAAATCAA
>JAIOTR010000114.1 GCA_021106665.1 Bacteroidales bacterium | reverse complement strand
AGATTATGAAAGCGTATGAGGCCGGCCATAAAATATTTGGTGAGAACAAAGCCCAGGAATTAATAAGTAAACATCCAGAATTGCCAAAAGATATTGAATGGCATTTCATAGGCCACATGCAAACCAATAAGGTAAAATATATTGCTCCATTTGTTAGTTTAATTCATAGTGTTGACAGCCTGAAACTTTTAAAAGAGATAAATAAACAAGCCCTTATAGCTAATAGAATAATCGATTGCCTTTTTCAATTTCATATAGCTTCTGAAGAAACTAAATTTGGACTGGATTACGATGAAACTGCAGAAATTCTTAATTCAGAACAATTTCTGGATTTACAGAATATAAAAATTTGTGGGGTTATGGGCATGGCCACTTTTACAAATCATACGGATATCGTGCGGCAGGAATTCAAAAGACTAAAAGCAATTTCCGAACAGTTAAAAACTAACTTTTTTCAGAATAAAACTTATTTCAATGAAATTTCAATGGGAATGTCTGACGATTATAAAATTGCCATCGAAGAGGGAAGTACCATTATCAGGATTGGTAGCGCTATTTTTGGCGAACGTAAATACCTTCATTTATAGATGACAAGTAAATATTACAGATACTCAAAACTCAAATATAAAAAAGGTCTCCGGTAAAAAACCGAATGCCCTTTTCAATATAGCTTTAGAGGCAACTTATCTGATGAATACCTTTTTAGTTACAAGGAATTTATCCGATTGAAACTTTACAAGATAATAAGCAATGCCAGATGTAATCCTGATCTTTGTCAGGTTGGACTCACTGATTCGTTTACTCTCAATTTCCTGACCTAACACATCGAAGATATATACATCTCCTGACTCCATTTCTGGAGTTACAATGTATACAAAATCTTTTGCAGAGTAAATATTTATATTTCCAGCGTACTGATCTTGATCTTCAATACCATACCAGGATTCTTTAAAATGAAGGTTAAACCTATACTCATCATCCAGTGGGTCATAAGTAAACTCATATTTCGGAGTTTCTGTAAGATTAGTTACAGTACCTGTCTTGATGTCTTCAAGATAAACACTGGTCTCTTCATTGAAATTGGAAATATTGGAAGCTGTAACCGAATATAGGCCTTCTTCGCCAGTTCTAAATCCAACAGGAATTACAACATCAAGGTACTCTTCTTCATAGAAATTAACTGCATAATTATCACCAGCAGCTATTGTATAAAGATTTGGAGCTTCATCAATGTTGTTAAATTTGCTAAGATCATAATACCAATCAAATCCAGGTGTACACTCCGGATGGAAAATCACTGCTGCTTCGTCGGTATGACCATTGATTTCCGATTCAAGCCTGACCATCGGGTAGTTTGTATCATCTGTGTCTTTATAAAATGTCTGAGTATTGTGTAAACGTTCCGAAGCAGGTATGGTTAAACTTGCTCCTGCATTGAGAGCGCGTACCCACCAACCCTGGGTTGAAGGTATAATACCATCGGTTTTACCGTTATAATCTGTTCCATCGGTATGCTGTCCCCTGTATACACCATTATCATATACAACCATCCAGCCACTCATGTCTGTCATACTCCAATTTGAATTCCAATCCAAAGCACATGGATAAGGATTCCCGATCAAGTTGAATCCTTTCGATAAATGAGTAACAGCAGGAGTATAACTTAAAGTTGGACTTTTATCTCCTGTATTGAGTGTACCTGTATAAGTAACCGTTGTGGTCCCTGTATACATATCAGTAGCCCAAACACCATATCCCTGAGTTACATTCATTGGAATTGTTACCGGTTCAACAAGATAAGTCCAGGTGCTGTCTGGCTCATTCCACTTTTTCAAATAAATATCATAATAAGTATTTATAGTTGCTCCGCTTACCGGTGGGGACACATAATGCCACCGCTCGGATGTGATATACTGCTGTACTGAGGTTGTGCCATTGACATTGGTTGTGCCATTATCAAGATAGGAGGCCATACCAGTAGCATCTGCTTCCAGTAATACATCGCCGGTAACATCTATTGTATTATCTTCTCCGTTGGTAAAAAATGATTCGGATTTTATGGTCAAATTCCCCAGAACGTTTAAATCACAATTTGTTGATAATGATTTATTAGATTTTGAAACAGTCAAATCATAAAAACTTTCAGGACATAAGAACTCAAGATCGTAATAATAATAGTTATTTTCACCCAAATAAGAACCTGTTACAGCTCCTACATTTCCTATTTGAAAATCTTCAGGAGGTATACTATTTGTACTATAATAAAGATCGCAGTCATGAGTAGAAACACCCAACCTGTGATCAACACCTGTTGTAATATCAAAGTTTAAAGTAACCCTGCTTTCTCCGTCTGGCACATATACATTTACTTGTTCCTGAACAGTTCCATCAGAAAAAGCCCAATAGAAATTTCTGTTTTTACCACCATCCGCTTTTACTTTTGCCGATATCAACATAAATGGTTCGTAACAAGCAATATTGACATACCGGCCTTCACTGGTATCGCTGGAGTATCCACCTGAAGTTATGGTGACCTGACCTCCACCCATAGATCCAACTGCACTAATTTCTGAGTTAGATGTACCGATAAAATTAACATTACTGGAACCGGTATTAAAAGTTCCATGATTTATCCAATCTCCTTCAACGTTTATCACATTTAAACCATTGGAACTCAAAGTTTGATTCTGGCCGATAATTAGATCTCCAATCACACTTAACTCTGAATTGCCTGTCATGGTAATGCTATTACAAACTACTCCTAATTCCAAACTGCCGGAATATTGTGGCCAATAGTTTGCAATTGGTGGAATAATAACACTTATCCCGCGAGTAGGTTTTAAATTTAAACTCCAGTTTGATTTTGTATTCCAGTCGTCAGATGTAGCGCCTGTCCAAATCCCTGCTCCTAATAAACTCATTTTTATAGCATCAAAAAAAATTTGAGCCATTTTTTCTTCGCCTAATTCATTTGGATGAATACCGTCAATAACTAAGTCAGTGATCGTATCAAATCCGGTATATTGATCTACTATCCAAATGGGTGAATTGGGATCATATCTATCACTTGGTAAATCTTCAATTCTATCATTAAGCAAAGGTATTCTGATCCATTGATTAGTATATATAGAATCAGTTCCATTATAGTAGTAATATCTGGTTGGAATAATTTTGGCAAATAATATTATTATATTGGGATGATATTGTCTTAGCGTATCAACTACCTGACGTAATCTATTGTAAGTACGGTTAATTACTGTTGTATGGGTAGAACCATATTCTTTCAAATCATTATGGCCCAAATGAACCAAGGCAATATCAGGTACATAAGTTTGCAACCAGGCAGACAATGAATCCTCTGATGGAACTTGTGGATGGCCTGCTAATATATGTCTGGCCTTCCATCCGTAATGACCCTCATGATCCCTGTCAAATGGTTGACCTAAATAGTCCGGCCATCCCGGATCACCACCATTTATATAACTATGGCCAAGATTTTGTGTTCCAACAAAATCAAAATTTAAACCGTCATCTATAAGTTTTTTCCATAAATTATATCGATAACTATAGGTGGTATCAATAGTTTTAGTGATAGAATTACCGATTTGAACAATTTTTATTTGTGCCTTTGAAGAATTCATTTCAAATAAAAAAGCTACCAAAATAAGTAACCAACTTTTCTTTATACCGAATCTTACACTATTTAATATTATGGTTTTATTCATAAATCTTTTATTCCTTTCTTTATACTCTTATAAAATAAGAACAAACTTAAATT
>JAIOTR010000083.1 GCA_021106665.1 Bacteroidales bacterium | reverse complement strand
ACCCAAATACCCAATCTTGATCCCACCATCGATTTTAACATGACAGAATTATTTTCCTCAATTGTTACATTTAAAAAGGCGGATTCAAATTTAAGGGAAGCATTATGGAGCATTTTGGGCTTTTGATTATGATTCGGATTAACAAGACCCAATTCAATCATCAGCTGACATCCGTTGCAAATGCCAAGGCTTAATGTATCATCCCGTTTGTAGAAATTATCCAAAGCATTTTTTGCTTTTTCATTATACATAAATGCACCGGCCCACCCCTTTGCAGAACCCAACACATCAGAATTTGAGAATCCTCCAACAAAAACGATCATGTTGATTTCCTGGAGGGTTTCCCTTCCACTGATCAGGTCAGTCATATGAACATCTTTCACATCAAATCCGGCAAGGTATAGTGAATAGGCCATCTCACGATCTCCGTTCACACCTTTTTCACGGATGATTGCGGCTTTTATTCCAGTCGGTTTTCTACGGTAAAGATCAATCCCAAATTGTGATGCTTCACCGGTGAAGGTTTCATTAAATCTGAAAGTTAATTCCTGCTTTTTGTAATTCTTATAACGTTCAAGCGCTAATTCTTCACCGCATTGTTTTCTGTCAAGTAAATACGATGTCCTGTACCAGCTATCTCTTAATTCGTCAATATTGAAATTATATGAATTAGACTGATGCTTAACTGTAAAGGTTCTGTTTGTATTTGGTTTCCCTATTTCATGAAAATTAATTCCCTCACTTTGTAATTTATTTTGTATGTTATCATTTTCGTGGACTTGAATAATTATTCCGGGATTTTCGCTAAACAGTAATTTGATAATATCTGCTTCTTCAATCGTTGATAAATCAATGTCTAAACCAGTTTCATTATTTGTAAAGGTCATTTCCAACAAAGTAGTAATGAGCCCTCCTGCTGAAATATCATGACCTGCCAGAATTTTATCATCAGCAATTAATTCCTGAATAACACTAAATACTTTTTTGAAATAAGCGGAGTCTTTAACAATTGGGGCGATCTTTCCTAATTGACCTATAAGCTGGGCAAAACTACTTCCTCCCAGCTGAAAATTATCTTTAGAAAAATTTATATAAAACAAACTTGTTCCGGGTTCATTTTTAATTGCCGGAGAAATGATTTTTTTAATATCTGAAACCTCTCCGACTGCTGAAATGATAACTGTTCCCGGAGAATATACAACATCATCTTTATATTTCTGGGTCATGGAAAGGCTATCCTTCCCTGTTGGAATGTTTATTCCTAATTCGATGGCAAAATCACTTACAGCTTTCACTGCTTTATACAATCTTGTGTTTTCACCCTCATTCCTGGCCGGCCACATCCAGTTGGCGCTTAAAGAAATACCCTTTAAACCATCGGCAATAGGTGCTCATATGATATTTGTCAAGGCTTCGGCAATGGATAATACAGAGCCTGCTTCAGGATCAACCAAAGCAGCAATTGGAGCATGACCAATGGAGGTTGCAATACCCTTAATACCCTGGTAATCGATAGCTGAAACTCCCAAATTATTCAATGGAAGCTGAACTGAGCCACAGGTTTGTTGAAAGGCAACACGGCCGGTTACAGAACGATCTACTTTATTTGTCAACCAGTCCTTGCAAGCCACAGCTTCAAGTTGAAGCAAGTTTTTCAAATATTCATTGAGGTTGTACTCATCGTAGCTAATAATTGAAAATGTATCTGCAACTGCTGAAGTATCTTCAAGTATCGTCTTTGGTGGGCTACCAAACATATCTCCAAGTTCAAGATCAATGGGTTTGGTATTGTACTTTTTATCTTCAAAAGTAAATCGCCAGTCACCGGTTGTTTCGCCAACATTATACATCGGTGCACGTTCACGGTCTGAAATCCGTTTCAGCAGATCAACATCTTTTGATTTTAAAAGTAACCCCATTCTTTCCTGCGATTCATTGCCCACAATTTCTTTAGCTGATAGTGTTGGATCACCAATTGGCAATTTTCGTACTTCAATTTTTCCTCCTGATTCTTCCACGAGCTCTGACAATGAATTGAGGTGGCCCCCAGCACCATGGTCATGAATTGAGATAATAGGATTTTTTTCCAATTCGGCCATGGCTCTGATGGCATTATAAACCCTTTTTTGCATTTCAGGATTAGAGCGCTGTACTGCATTTAACTCAATTTTATTATCAAATTCGCCTGTGGCAACTGAAGATACGGCGCCTCCTCCCATACCGATCCGGTAGTTATCACCTCCCATCACAATGATATGATCACCTTTTTCCGGAGCAACTTTTAGGCTGTCTTCGTTTTTACCAAAACCTATCCCACCGGCCAGCATAATCACTTTATCATAACCATATTTTTTTAATTCTGAAAAATGTTCAAAGGTTAAAACACTCCCACAAATGAGGGGTTGGCCAAATTTATTACCAAAGTCACTAGCGCCATTAGATGCTTTGATGAGAATTTCTTCCGGGGTTTGGTACAACCATTTCCGTGGCTGTGTTGATTTTTCCCAGTCCCTGTTTTCCTCTGAGCGGGAATAGGAAGTCATATAAACTGCTGTTCCTGCTAATGGCAAGCTCCCTTTTCCGCCAGCCATCCGGTCACGGATTTCACCACCTGTTCCAGTTGCAGCACCATTAAAGGGTTCAACTGTTGTTGGAAAATTATGCGTTTCAGCTTTCAGTGAAATGATGGAATCAATATCCAAAATTTTAAAGAAATCAGGCTTATCCTGGGTGGCAGGAGCAAATTGTTCGGCTTTGGGTCCAAGCACAAAAGCTACATTATCTTTA
Source organism: Bacteroidales bacterium (assembly GCA_021106665.1). Lineage (GTDB taxonomy): Bacteria > Bacteroidota > Bacteroidia > Bacteroidales > JAADJA01 > JAADJA01. The sequence goes on along the minus strand of JAIOTR010000083.1, from coordinate 547 downwards.
TAAGCCGAAACCAGTTTGTTTGGATTTTCTTTAGACGTTTTTTTAATCAAACTGAAAAGAGATTCAGGCATCTCTTTTCCATCAATGATAAAATTACCGTTGAATATTTTATGCCTGCAATGCTCCGAATTCACTTGAGAGAATCCAAACACCTCGCTATCTGTTAACTTTCGTTCTAACTTATAGCTTAATTTATCAAGGTAGTTAATTTCATCATCACTTAATGCGAGGCCTTCTGCTTTATTGAATTTACCTATGTTTTCAACATATATAATCGGATCAGGGTCCTTGTCAATAGTATATATTTCCTGATCAATGTTATGATAAAATGCCTGCAACATTGGATCAAAATCGGTTTCTTTCGAATCTACTTCAACAAACTCCTCTATTCTTTCAATTCCATCAACACCCATATTTTGGGTTATCTCAACTGCATTGGTACTCCATGGGGTTATCATTTCTTTTCTGGGCCCAATAAAATACCCGGATAATAATTGATGTTCAACAACCTCTGCTTCACCAAATAACCAGATAAGTTTTTGAATGT
>JAIOTR010000085.1 GCA_021106665.1 Bacteroidales bacterium | reverse complement strand
GAACTACAAACCCATGCTTAATCGTTTACAAATGACAAATAAACATTTGTTGTCGTTTAATATGAATTTGTTTTAGCTATCAGGTGCATATTTAATAATATCAACAAAGTGCAAACGGATTATTTCCATGCTGTATATGCAAATATAAAGAAATTAAATTAATCAAAATTAATCGGGTGATTCAAGAATCCATTTCCAAAACCACAGGGCAATGATCGGAATGTTTTGCTTGTGGGAGAATTAGCGATCTACTTATTTTTTCTTTTAATGGTTCAGCCACCATATTATAATCAATACGCCAACCCAGATTTCTGGCTCTTGCATTGGCCCTGTAACTCCACCATGTGTAGTTATGAGGTTGATCGTTGAAGTATCTGAATGAATCAACAAATCCCGAATCAATAAACCCGGATAACCATTCCCTTTCCTCCGGTAGGAAGCCTGAACTGGTGGCATTTCGGATAGGATCATGAATATCAATGGGTTTGTGGCAAATGTTAAAGTCTCCGGAAATAATAAGATTGGGCTTTTCTTTTTTTAACCGGTCAATATAATACTGAAAGTCCTCCAGCCATTGCATTTTAAAAGCTTGTCTTTCATCTCCACTTGATCCGGATGGATGATATACACTCATCACAGAATATTGACCATAATCAGCCCTGATCACCCTACCCTCGAAATCATATTTTTCAATTCCCATACCATATTCCACATGTAATGGCTCTTCCTTTGTAAAAATGGCCACACCACTATATCCTTTTTTCCTGGCAGAGTAGACATATGATTTCAATCCCAATTCTGCAAAGTCAAATATTGGGATTTGGTCCGGCTGGGCTTTTGTTTCCTGAATACATATAATATCCGGGTTCACAACTTTTATCCAGTCAAACCACCCTTTTCTTACTGCAGCACGTATTCCATTAACATTGTAGGAGATAATTTTTGTCATTTCATAAATTTTTGTAACCGCAAAGGACGCAAAAAGATGCAAAAAAATATTATTTCAGGCTGGTTTAAAATCAGCGAAGTTCTGCGAAATCAGCGAGAAACAAACATCCTGTTCAAAAGATGATCAACAATACAGAATTTAATTCTACTTTCGCAGCCATAAATGAAAAAACATTCAATACTGGAGCGGTTCAACATCTGGCGTGTAAAACACATCACTGATAAACAATTCATACTTATATTGAGTGTTGTGATCGGGTTTCTTGCCGGCTTCGCTGCAGTACTTATCAAAAATTCAGTTCATTTTATAGGATTGCTACTCACGGGTTGGTTTGCAGAGGGGTATGAAAATTTCATGTACATTTTTTATCCTGCCATCGGAATCCTGATGGTAATGATATTTATTAAATTTTTATTACGACAACCTATTAGAGATGGTGTGCCAAACGTTCTTTATTCCATATCAAAATCTAACGGTTTGATGAAGCCGCACAATATGTTTTCTTCCATAATAGCAAGTTCGTTGACTGTCGGTTTTGGGGGGTCCGTTGGATTGGAAGGCCCAACAGTGGCCACTGGAGCCGCAATAGGTTCTAACATTGGCCGGATACTAGGACTGAACTATAAGCAAATTGTATTGTTACTGGGTTGTGCCAGCGCCGGCGCTATGGCAGCTATTTTTAAGGCGCCTATTGCTGCTATCGTTTTCGCCCTTGAAGTCATTATGCTTGATTTAACTATGGCTTCCCTGATTCCTTTATTAATGGCTTCTGTTACTGCTGCATTAACATCGTATTTTTTTCTTGGACAAAATGTTCTTTATCCATTTGAAGTAGGAACTTCATTTACACTCACACATGTTCCCTGGTATATCCTTCTTGGGATAATAGCCGGATTTATTTCTGTTTATTTCATCAGAACCATCGATTTTGCCGGAAAAATCTTCAGTAAAATCAACAGTTGGGTAGTACGTTTTACCATTGGCGCCTCTATTCTTGGATTGCTGGTTTTTCTTTTCCCTGCATTATATGGTGAAGGTTATGCTTCAATTAATTCCTCCTTGCAAGGGGATTATAACTATATTTTCGATCAAAGCCTGTTTTATAAGTTTAAAGGATTTATCATTCCAACTATGATATTGCTTTTTGTGATTTCTTTAATGAAAGTTGTTGCTGCTTCTGTAACATTTGGAGCTGGCGGGGTTGGTGGTATTTTTGCACCTACTTTATTTACCGGAGGGCATATTGGATTATTATTCGCAATTGCCATCAATCATTTTGGAATAGCTGATCTTCCTGTAAGCAATTTTGCCCTGGTAGGAATGGCTGGAATGATTTCAGGAGTGATTCATGGCCCGTTAACGGCTATCTTTTTAATCGCTGAAATAACAGGTGGATATGAACTCATTATGCCTTTGATGATCGTGGCGACCATTTCTTATGCCACGGCTAAAATATTTGAGCCCGATTCGGTTTACACCATCCAGTTAGATAAAAGAGTGGATATTATCACCCATCATAAAGATAAGGCTGTATTGTCCTTGATGAAAATTGATTCCCTCATAGAAACGAATTTTAAAACAGTTCATCCTGATGCTACCCTTAGAGACCTTGTTAAAGTAATCGCTGATTCAACCAGGAATATATTTCCGGTAGTTAATGAACAGAATAAATTTCTTGGGCTGATTTTCCTTGACAGGGTACGTCACATTATGTTCCAGCCAGACCTTTATGACAAAACCCTGGTAAGAACCCTGATGTTCATGCCGACAACCATTGTCAACCATGACGACCGGATGGAAGATGTAGCCCACAAATTTCAGCATTCCGGGAAATTTAACCTTGTTGTTTTAGACCAGGATAAATATGTTGGATTTGTATCGCGGGCCAATGTTTTTTCCAAATACCGTGAACTGTTAAAAGAATTTTCTGAACATTAGTCTATATTAGTAGTTGGCAAAAGCGCTAAATTGATGAAATTCCAATCCTATATTAACCGGCTGGCAATCTGGAAAACCAAACGTATAAGTAATCAACAATTTGTACTTATACTTAGCTTTTTTATTGGGATTTTTAGTGGTCTGGCTGCGATTATTCTAAAAAATACTGTTCACTATACTTTTTATTTTATAACCAGAGGTTTTCAGTTTGAGAAGGAGAATTACTTTTACCTGGCATTGCCTTTAATTGGTATATTTTTAACAGTTATCTATACCAAATTCATCCTGAAAAAGGATATCAGCCATGGTGTAAGTAAAATACTATATGGCATTTCAAAAAAAACCGGAAAAATAGATGGGCACAACACCTATTCATCCAT
>JAIOTR010000245.1 GCA_021106665.1 Bacteroidales bacterium | reverse complement strand
GAAGTACGAACGCCCAACAATACCTATACGTAATGCGGGTTTCATCCTAAGTTGAAAGATTATACAAATAATAAAATTTTATCGTAAACTGAAAATTAATTGTTTCAAAATCCCGCACTACGCATAGCCGGAACGTTACAGGGCATTTTGCCGATCCGATATCGTATCTAATTGAATCATACCGTATCATAAACATCGGACATCTATCGAATAAAAACGAATCATACCGTATCATATATTGAAAAGAATACTACATTTGTAGCATGGAAAATATAGTTCACACGTTTACGATAGATATTGATTGGAAATTAATCAGACTGATAAGTCAAATTGATAGATTTGATGCTTCATGGACTTCGATTGAGAAAAAAGAAGGGCAAAGTCTAAAACAATTGAAATCAATCGCAACCGTAAGGAGTGTAGGTGCTTCAACACGGATTGAGGGTTCTAAAATGTCAGATGAAGAAGTAGAAGTACTGCTTAAAGAAATTGATATTACAAAAATTGAAGATAGAGATTCACAAGAAGTTGTTGGATATTTTGAAACGCTAGACTTGATAACAGAATTGTACCATGATATTAACATAAATGAGAGCGGTCTAAAGAACTTACATAATATCTTACTAAAACACAGTGAAAAAGACGATTGGCATAAAGGAGATTTCAAACAACATAGTAATGCAGTAGAAGCGCAATTACCGAAAGGAACAAAACAAATTATTTTTCAAACAACGGATGCAGGTTTTCCAACACAAGATGCAATGCGACTCTTAATTAACTGGTACAAAAAAGACAATGCAACTCATCCATTAGTTAAATGCGCTTTGTTTGCATATGATTTTGTAAGCATTCATCCTTTTCAAGATGGAAACGGTAGATTAAGCAGGCTGATTTCAACTCTGTTGCTACTTAAGCATGGATATAAGTGGGTTCAATATGTAAGTTTTGAACATGAGATTGAAAGCAGAAAAACAGAGTATTATCGAGTACTAAGAAATTGTCAAGCACAGCGCCCCAATGAAAATGCAACCGAATGGGTGAATTTCTTCCTTAATGCCCTTAAAAATATTCAAGAGCAATTAATGAAAAAACTTGATTTTAAAGGAATTGAAGCAAAACTATCACCGAGAGAGAAATCAATATTAACTTTTATTGATAATAATGCTGGTTGCAAATCAGGAGGAATAGCCAAAAGATTGGGAATCCCCAGTCCGACTGTAAAGAGAATTCTTCCAGAATTATTAAAGAAAAACTTAATAGAAAAACATGGAATAGGACCGGGAACAAATTACTCAAGAAAATAAAAAAACGCTCTGTAATAAATAATAGCCCACAGCCGCTTTAGGGTTATCAAGACAAATGAGTAGTAGCATAAACATACGAGTAATCAATTAGCATCCTGCAAAGGAACGGCTATGTGCCATATTTGCAAACCGGCACGCACGCGATTCATCCTCACTTTTCATTAGATAGAAAAAAAACAGTTTTAAGTTTTTACGTTTTATTATTTTAGCAAAAATTTAATTTGTGAAAGTACTACTTGTCGGCAATCCAAGAACAGTTATGGGCTTTAACAGGCTCACTAAAATTCCCAGCCTGAACCTGGCATCATTGGCTGCCAATGTTGACGATGGTTTATGTGAGATAAAAATTGCGGACCTTGTGGTGAAGGATAAAAATCCTGAAAAGGAGCTTCTGAAAGTTCTTGATAGCTACAAGCCAAATGTTGTTGGGTTTACAGCCATGAGCTTCCAGTACCAGACTGCTTTAAATTTTGCCAAACTGACGCGTGATTTTTCAAAAGAAATCAAAATCCTAATGGGAGGTTATCATGTAACTGCTGATAAAGAATCCATTATCGAAAGCGATGACATGAACTACATTGATTTCCTTATTGATGGTGAGGGAGAAGTGCCTTTCAACGAATTATTAAAAGCCCTGAAAAACGGTCATGATTTTGACAATGTACCCGGAATATCTTTTTTGAAAAATGGTAAAGCACAACATAATCCACGAGGTTTGCTTATACCACCGGAAGAGTTGAAGATTCCTAACAGAAATACCAGGATATATAAAAAGGGGTTTCACATGATGGGAATGCCGGCTGATGTCATTGAAACTTCCCGCGGATGTGTTTATGATTGTAATTTTTGCAGTATCCGTAATATGTATGGAAAATCGTTTCGTAAATTTTCTACGGAACGAATAATTGCAGATTTGGAGGATGCAAAAAAACATGGTGCAAAAGCTATTTTTATTACCGATGACAATATTACTTTGGATGGCAAGCGATATTTAAAGTTGTGCAACGAAATCATTGATGCAAAATTAAATTTAACTTTTGCAGTGCAGGCCAGTGTAAGGGGATTTAAAAAAACGCCAGGACTTGCGGAGGCTGTGGCAAAATCCGGGACAAAATTTGTTTTCCTTGGGATTGAAAATGCCTCTGACGATGCTTTGGAGTTTATGCATAAGAGCAATCAATTAACAAGTTCCGACACAGTTGAAGTTGTAAAAGAATTAAAAAAGTATGGAATTCTTGTAGTTGGAGGATTTATATTTGGCTATCCAAGTGACACCAAAAAAACCCTACTTGAAAATTTTAAATATGCAAAAAAAATAGGTGTGGATATTCAATTGTTTAATATTCTTACACCACATCTTAAAACAGAGTTAAGGGATGAGTTATTGAAAGATGGTTTTGTTACAAATAAAAATGATTATAGCAAGTACAATCACTATGCTTCCAATGTTAAAACAAACTATTTATCATCTGATGAATTATTTAAAATAAGGAACATGATGGATGCCCGTTATCCCGTTGAATCCGGTGCGATTTTCAGGTTATTTAAGGCATATCCGCTTTTTTTTACCAAATTAATGTTCTGGATGTTGAAGCGGGAACCACAAAATTGGATTAATTTTATAACAGGTTTTTTAAAAAGATAGATGTTTAAATAGAAAAATATGAATCTTAATAAAAATATTTGGTTGCTTTTACTGGCATTCTCAGTTATAGCTATTTCCTGTAATAAGGATGAAGAGGAAGAAAAAGAACCCGAACCGGTAAAATATGAAGTAGTTAAAGTTGAGACAGATTTTGGTGATTTTATGATTTGGCTTTATGATGTTACACCCTTACATAAACAGAATTTTTTAGATTTGACCAATCAGGGATTTTATGATAGTTTGATCTATCATCGGGTGGTGGATGATTTTGTAGTTCAGGGAGGTGATCCCGAGGGAACCGGATATGGTGGCCCAGGTTATACTATTCCTGCTGAAATAATTGATAGTATGCAGCATCAGTATGGTGCAGTTGGCGCAGCCCGGCAAAGTGATTACTGGAATCCTGAACGTGAATCAAACGGTTCGCAGTATTATATTGTTTGCGATCCGGATGGAGAACCAAATCTGGATAGCCTTTATACAATTTTTGGTTATGTGTTTTCAGGTATGGATGCCGTATTCAATATTTCAAAAGTAGATGTTGACACCAACGCTCGTCCGGTAGATGATGTATTTATGAAAAATCTGTCAGTTGAAAAATATACTGAAGCAGAATTGAAAGATGATTTTAATTTTGTAATACCTTAATCTTATAGGCTTTACTTAATTGCACCTCTGTTTTTAAATAACTAATGCACAACAATTTATTCCACCTTACCGTTTTTATTCAAATCAACTGAAGTGACTCGATATTTATATATTATTATTCCGATTGTTCTGTTTAGTTGTTCGGCTAATAAGGATATTGTCAGGATTGAGGATATTGAAAATCCAACGGATTCAACAGAATACATAATTTTCATTGACGAATCCGGTTATGATTCCTGGATTGTTACAAATGCCAAACCTATGTGGTATCACGAACAGCCATTTTATCATTCATGGAACACGATTTATACAAAAGAATTTAATCACAAGGTAAGAACCTCGTCTTTTGACCATCCTTTTAATGAAATGATTGATTACGACCAAACAATCGATTACGGGATTGAAGTTGAATACAAATTGTATTGGTACTTTAAGTTTATTGAAGAAAAATACAACATCAAATTGAATATTTCCAGTCGTTAGTTCTTTCGGAAATTCATATTCCTCATTATTTCAGTCTTAATGCACATTTGCTTTCTGATTATGTAACAAACCTGTGCAAAATATAGTTTAACACCTCAAACAGGAAATTATGGTTGCTGAGGTTATTCATGAACAAAATCGTTTTACAAAAACTGTCGAGGGTATGGTTTGTGAACTAGAGTATCTGATGACTGACAATAGCACAATAAATTTTCATCATACATATGTGCCGGATGCATTGAGGGGAAAAGGGCTTGCTCTTGAACTTATTAAGAAAGGATTGGATTTTGCAGTTTCAAAGGATTTAAAAATTATACCTTCATGCTGGGCAGTCAGTAAATTTATCGAAAGAAATCCAGATTATAAAGAATATTTACGTTAATGAAATTAAGGAAGAAGATTTAAGGATATGAATTAATCCCTGAAATTATCAGGTTATTACCAGAAAGCCCCGCCAAATGGCGGGGCTTTCACATTTATATACTTTCTCTTTTATATATCCCAGGTCTTTCCGCTATTCAACAGATCATCCATGTTTTTAATGGGATTGTTTTCTTTTTCCTGCTTAATTATATTTTCCATTTTATCGTCATATGTAAAATCGGCAATTGACCTGATTACCCCCAAAGCCATTGGATATTTGGGTGGTGCCATTGTTGCAAGAAGAAGATGTATTCCTGATTCCCACTGATATTTGTCATGAACCAGAATGTCTTTTTCTTTGATACCGTTTTCACCAATTTTAACCACTTCCAGTTTCGTTCCTTTCAGGATAATTCCTTTATCTGAATTTTTGCCAAACAGCATGGGTTCCCCATGTTTCAGATGAATTTGATTATCGTCCCTGGTTTCTCTCGCTGTAATATCCGTGAAAGTTTTATTGTTAAAAATAACGCAGTTCTGCAATATTTCGATCAATGAGGCTCCTTTGTGTTTGGAAGCTTCCAACATAACTTCCATCATTAACTTCGGGTCAGTATCTACAGCACGTGCAAAAAAAGTTCCCTGGGCGCCGATGGCAAGTTCACCAACATTAAAAGGATGTTCAATTATTCCATGGGGAGAAGATTTTGTTTTCTGCCCTGTTGGAGTGGTAGGAGAGTATTGACCTTTTGTTAAACCGTATATCCTGTTATTAAACAGCATTATATTTATATCAAGATTCCTGCGCAGCACATGGATAAAATGATTGCCGCCAATTGCAAGCGAATCTCCATCTCCTGTGATCATCCATACCTGTAATTTGGGATTGGCTATTTTAATTCCTGAAGAAAGAGCCGCCGCCCTTCCATGAATACCATGAAACCCATAGGATTTAACATAATATGGAAATCTTGATGAGCAACCAATGCCGGAAACAACTACAATATCTTCTTTTCTAACTCCTATTTCAGGTAAAATTTTCCGAAAGGAAGATAATACAGCATGGTCGCCACAACCGGGGCACCATTTCACCATCTGATCACTTACAAAATCCTCTTTTGTTAGCGTTGGAATTTTTTGTGCTGTTGTTGTATTGTTTGTCATGGCTATTTCTCCTCTAGTAACTCGTTAAATTTATCAGCCAACTCTTTTACCATAAAAGGAAGTCCCTGTATTTTGTTGTACTGTTCAAAAGTGAATTCCCGGAAATGCATCCTAAGATAGTAAACAAATTGCCCAAGGTTTAATTCGGGTACAATGATTTTTTTAAATCCCTTAAATATCTCTGCCGTATTTTTAGGTAATGGATTGATATAGTGAAAATGTGCAAGGCTTACTTTTTTCCCTTGCTTTTGCATTTCCAGAATAGTCTCAACCATCACACCATAAGTTCCACCCCAGCTAACAACAAGCAGTTCACCACTTTTAGGGCCGAATACCCTTTGAGGTTCCAGGTAATTTGCTACTCTTTGCACCTTCTCAGCCCTGTATTCGCACATGATCTGATGGTTTTCAGGATTATGAGAGACATTACCGGAACCATCTTCTTTTTCCAGCCCACCAATCCTGTGACGTAAACCTGGTGTTCCGGGAAGTGCCCACTGCCTGTTTAATTTTTCAGGATCTCTTTTATAAGGTTCATAATCAGGATCATCTGCTTTTACAATGGGTGGCTTAATGGCTGGCAATTGCGACATTTTCGGGATTTTGAATACTTCCGATCCATTGGCTAGGTAACTATCTGTTAGCAAAATTACAGGGGTCATATGTTCCATGGCCAACTTAGACGCTTCGAATGCATAATAAAAACAATTCGCACATGAGGAGGCGGCGATCACAATGCATGGTGCTTCACCATTTCTGCCATAAAGGGCTTGTAACAGATCAGATTGTTCCGATTTGGTTGGCATTCCGGTTGAAGGGCCTGCTCGCTGAACATCAACAATTACGATTGGGAGCTCTGTCATGATGGCAAGGCCTATTGCTTCACTTTTAAGCGATAATCCTGGTCCCGAAGTAGAGGTTACGGCAAATGAACCGGCAAAACTTGCGCCAATAGATGAAACAATCCCGGCAATTTCATCTTCAGCCTGAAGAACCTTTGCTCCGAGGGATTTGTGTTTGGCAAGCTCTTGCAATATCTCTGTGGCGGGAGTAATCGGATATGAGCCAAGGAAAAGATTTCTGCCTGATTTTTCGGAAGCTGCCAATAAACCCCATGCTGTTGCAACATTTCCTGTAATATTCCGGTATTTACCTTTTGCCAATGCAGCTGGCTCAACTTTGTAGGTGATCCTGCTTAGTGCTTCTATTGTTTCAGCAAAATTATATCCTGCCCTTAAAATCTTTTTATTTGATTCTACCACCAGGGGATTTGCTTTGAATTTTTGTTCAAAAAATTCATCAGCTACAGCAAATTCGCGGTTAAAAATGAAAAACATGATACCGAGGGCAAACATATTCCTGCTTTTTAGGATCATTTTATTATCAAGCCCGATGTCTTCAACACTTTTCTTTGTTAGTTCACTTATAGGAGCTTTTATAATATTGTAATCTTTCAGCGAGCCATCCTCAAGCGGATTACTTGTGTATTCAGCTTTTATCAGGGATTTTTCCGTAAAGGTATCGGTATCCACTATGATCGTACCTCCGGGTTTCACCCATATCAGATTTTTTTTCAGGGGCGCCGGGTTCATGGCAAATAATACATCTGCAGTATCCCCCGGTGTATAAATTTCTTTGTGCCCAAAATGTATCTGAAAACCTGAAACCCCCGCTACTGTTCCTTGTGGTGCCCTGATTTCAGCAGGATAATCGGGGAAGGTGACAAAATCATTTCCTGCTATGGCTGCAGTATCGGAAAAGAGCGCTCCGGTAAGTTGCATTCCGTCTCCGGAATCTCCAGCAAACCTCACTACAACATTTTCCAATTCTACTACCTTTTGTTGTTTGGTAGTCATTCTAAATGAATTAAAATTCGGGTCAAAGTTAAACGTTTTATTTTTGAATAATCAAAGAAAATTTGCAATTTTTTAACCTGAAATTATTAATAAAAAAATGTTGTGAAAACTCTGAATTATTGTGCAGTTTGCAATTGATGTATTTACATTATTAATCAAAAAAAAATCTGAAAAAAGTATTTTGTTTATTAATTGTTAAATCAAGTTAAAAAAATGTTAATGTTGAAGTTTCACATAAGAAATTAAAAAAATTTGCGTTTACTTGTTTTATTTAAAGCATAAAATTATTCTAAAGATTTACTTTCAAATTTAGGAAAAATTTCCAAACGAGGGAAGATTAATAATGAAACAAAAAAAGTGTAATAATTTAATATTGAATACATTGATATAAATGGCATGTAATTGGATTTGTAGGTTCGTTATTATAACCAACCGGAGTCTTTAAACATGTTGATTTTGATTAAAAAATTGAATCATGCTAAAATACACTGAGACCGTTTTACAGAAAGTTAGCTTTAATAAAGATTTATTTAAAAAGGAATTAAGAAAATCTTTAAAGTGGTTAAAAAAGGAAGAGATCAATGTTCTTAAAACCTGGTGCGTCCTTAACTTCGGTGCGATTTATATGGATGTTATTAATGAAGTGTTTAAATAGTATTATTCATTGTCTGTAGCGAACCATTCTGCATAAGAAGTCGCTGTTTCGCGTAACCTTAAACTGAACAGTTTAATATGTTCAGGAAGCTTCTTCGAAATCTTTTTCGCAAAATCGCTTACCAGATTTTCACTGGTCGGCTGAAAATCCACAAAAATTAATTTATCAAATATCTCTTTCGACTGATTAAAACTGGCTTTTGGTGTTTCGCTATTTAAAACCAGAGCATGATCAAAATCATCTACAACTGTTTCCTTTACAATTTTTTTCAGGTCACCAAAATCAATTACCATCCCCAATTTAGGATTTGTTGCATCTTCGATTGGTTTACCAATTACAGTAACTGACAATCCATAAGAATGTCCGTGAACATATTTACACGAGCCATCATAACCCAATAGCGCATGGGCCATTTCGAAAGTGAATTCTTTAGTAACACGAATATTTGCCATCATTCTCAGATAATAATTCGTTGCAAATTTAGAACAAATTGATCAATACAAATGTTTTACTATTTTTGACAAAATCAAAATATTATGAAATACGTCGGAGCACATGTAAGCGCATCTGGTGGTGTAGAAAATGCACCCATCAATGCACACAAAATAGGAGCAAAAGCCTTTGCTCTTTTTACCAAAAATCAAAAGCAATGGTTTTCAAAACCTTTTACAGAACAAAATATTAATCTTTTCAAAGAAAACTGTGAGAAATACGGGTACAAAGCCGAACATATCCTTCCGCATGACAGCTACCTGATCAATTTGGGTAATCCTGTTCTTGAGAATCTAAAAAAATCAAGAAGTGCATTTTTGGATGAAATGCATAGGTGTGAATTGCTTGGGCTTGACAGGTTGAATTTCCATCCGGGATCACACTTAAAACAAATATCTGAAGAAGAATGCCTCGATACCATTGCTGAATCTATCAATATTTCTCTCGATAAGACAAATGGTGTTATTGCTGTTATTGAAAATACCGCCGGACAGGGAACCAATCTTGGATATAAATTCGAACATTTGAAATATATCATTGATAGGGTGGAGGATAAAAGTCGTGTAGGAGTTTGCCTTGATACCTGCCACACTTATACAGCCGGTTATGATATCAAATTGGAAGCAGGATACAATAAAACCTTTGAAGAATTCGACCGGATAGTAGGTTTTGAATATTTGAAAGGCATGCATATCAACGATTCGAAAAAAGATCTGGCCACACGTGTTGACCGCCACGATAGCCTTGGTAAAGGTTTTCTCGGAGAAGAGGTTTTTGTACGAATAATGAATGACCCCCGTTTTGATAATATACCTTTGATACTTGAAACACCGGATGATAGTTTATGGGCAGAGGAAATCAGGTGGTTGTATAGCCTTGTGAAATAATGTAGTTTATTTTTGGTCTATCCCATCAAATCAATTTGAAGCGAACTCAAATTCTTGTAAATACCATCTTCGAGTGAAATTAATTCCTCATGTGTGCCTGATTCTTTCACTTCTCCTTTATCAATGACAATAATTTTATCGGCATTATGAATGGTAGATAAACGATGGGCAATGATGATGGATGTCCGGCCTTCCATTAATTTTTGGAGCGCTTCCTGTACCAATCTTTCTGATTCGGAGTCGAGGGAACTGGTTGCTTCGTCGAGGATAAGAATGGCAGGATCTTTTAGAATGGCACGTGCAATGGCGATCCGCTGGCGTTGCCCTCCTGACAGTTGTACTCCTCTTTCTCCAACAAACGTTTCCAAACCTTCAGGAAATGTGTTGATAAACTCCCATGCATTGGCTTGTTTGGCAGCCTTAATAATCTCTTCCTCGGTAGCTCCCGGTTTTCCATATTCAATATTTTCACGGATGGTTCCGCCAAAGAGTAAGACCTCCTGGGGTACTATTGCCATGTTTCCACGCAGTTCACCCAGATCAAAGTCTTTTATATTTTTTGAATCAATTTTTATTTCACCAGAAACAGGATCATAAAACCTCAAGAGTAATTGAGTAACTGTACTTTTACCTGCACCCGACGGGCCAACCAAAGCTACCTGTTCACCTTTGTTTACAGAAAAAGAGATGTCTTTCAAAACAATCATATCTTTCCTGGAAGGATAAGCAAAAGATACATTTTGGAATTTGACTTCTCCGGTACAACATTGTTTTGTTTTAGTAGAACTGATTTCAATGGGTTCCGGATTCTCATCTAATATATCCATCAGGTTTTCGGTTGCACCAATGGCCTTTTGAATTTGTGAATACAAATCTGCCATTCCACTAATAGAACCTGCGATAAACACCGTATAAAGTACAAATTTAAATAAGTCGCCGGATGTCATTCCCTCACCCTGGTTCACCAAATAAACACCATACCAAATAACACCGGTAATGGATCCGAACATGGCAAAAAAGATGAACGAGATAAACAAACCCCTGTATTTTGCCCCTTTTAATGCGATATCAATAACTTCATCGGTTTTTTTCTTGTACCTGAAAATTTCAAAAGCTTCATTGGCAAAAGCTTTTACATTGGTGATTGCCTGTAAAGTCTCCTCAACAATTGTATTGGATTCGGCAACTTTATCCTGTGTCTTTTTGGAAATTTTTCGAATATACGTTCCAAATATCCGCGCTATAATGGCAACCACCGGTACAAAGGCAAGCATAAACAATGTCAGTCGAGGTGAAATAATGGTCAGTAAGGTGATTCCCCCGATTATGATTACGATCTGCCGTATAAATTGAGCCAATGTAGTGGTAAAGGTTTCCTGCAGTAAAGCTATATCAGCTGAAATTCTGCTGTTCAATTCGCCAACCCGTCTGCTTGAAAAAAATACCATCGGAAGTTTTATCAGGTGATTGTAAGTTGTTTGCCTGAGAAGCGCCAATGTCTTTTGAGTTACAATAGCAAATAAATATATTCTGAAATATGAGAATACTGCAGTAGCTGCAAAAACGGCCAGTAATATAATTCCTATCCGGTTGATGGATTCCATGGTACCTTTGGTAGCGGAGTCAAGAAGATCACCTATAAGCATTGGGAAAATTAGAGTAGTCAGGCTTGAAAGCAATAAAAAGAACAAACCGAGAATAAATACATTTCTCTGTGGTCGCACAAAGCTGAATAATCTCAGCAGTCGCTTGAATCCCTCACGCGTAATCTTTTTTTTTGGTGTTTCCCTTTCATTACTGGTTTGATGAAATCTGGCCATTAATCAATTCTTCTTTATTTAGGCTGCGAAATTACTCTTTACATAGAAACAATAAATTTCAATCGTAGTTCATGAGATTCTTGAATCACGATAAAAAGTACACTTAATTGCTGAGTCATAAAGGATTAATTGATAAATTAACATATAATTAATT
>JAIOTR010000525.1 GCA_021106665.1 Bacteroidales bacterium | reverse complement strand
TATTAACAATACCTATTATACATCTGAATCTTCAAAACGTTTGATTTAATCCAAAATTATAAATAATTGGGCAAACCTAAATCCAGCCTAAATAAAAAAAGGCCAGAAAACTATGAAGATAATTCAAGTTTTCCGACCTAATTAACCAACCAAAACCAAATTTTACAAATAAAAATTAACCACCATGAAAAATTATCAGATTACATTAACCAGTTTTATGTGGTTATTGTATCAAAGAACTGAGCACAATTATTCAATCAGCGTGCCATAAATCATAATACGCTGAATAAGTGCCTCTTACATAAACGATGGAGGTATAAGAAGTTATGCACTTTTTTACTGGGAATCCTAACTAACTTATTTAGTGGGGTTTAATTCAAAAATACATGATTGGAAATTTTTTTGGAAAATATCCATTTTCGTAAACTTTTTCCGTCAACGGATAAAGAGTACAAAATTTGGGAGTTAGTTCAAATTTGGGAAACCATTCCGAAAATATCGAAATAGTCCGCTTTTAGCACTTTTACAGGATAGAACTTACCAATTTCCAATTCCATTTCCGGAGAGTTGATCAAAACTTCATTATCTATTTCCGGAGAGTCGAATTCTGTTCTTCCAACATAATATCCCCCTTCTACCCTATCAATAAGTGTTTTATATACCTTACCGACTTTACTTCTATTAATCTCAAGAGATATCTCTTGCTGCACTTCCATTAATTTCTCAACCCTTTCATTTTTTACTTTCTCCGGAACGCTGTCAGGTAACTTATCTGCAACCGTACCTTCTTCAGGTGAATAAGCAAAAACACCCAATCGCTCAAATTTGAATTCTTTGATAAACTCAACAAGTTCATTAAATTCTTCATCCGTTTCACCGGGAAAACCAACAATTAAGGTTGTTCGAAGTGATACATCAGGTAACTGCTTACGGATTTTGGAAAGTAATTTTAGGGTTTCTTCCTTTGTATGACCTCTCTGCATCAGTGACAATATCCTGTTATTGATATGTTGCACTGGCATGTCAATGTAATTGCAGATATTAGATTTTTCATTGATCAAAGCCAGTACCTCTTCAGGAAACCCAGCAGGATAAGTATAATGTAACCTTATCCACTCCAAACCTCTGATATCGGATAGTGATTTAAGGAGAACAGCAAATTTGTTTTTGCGGTATAAATCAATTCCGTAAAATGTTAAATCCTGGGCAATCAGGATAATTTCCTTCACACCTTTTGCAACAAGCCTTCTTGCTTCGGTAATAATTTCTTCTTCTGGCCGTGAAACATGTTTTCCCCTAATGGTTGGAATGGCACAAAATGTACATCTGCGGTTGCAACCTTCGGATATTTTCAAATAAGCAAAATGGGAAGGGGTTGTAAGTTTACGTTCGCCAATAAGTTCTGTTTTATAATTACCGCCTAATTCAGAAATAACTTGTTTTATGTCATTTACGCCAAAATATTTATCTACAGCAGGTATCTCTTTCTTTAATTCTTCTATATACCTTTCTGAGAGACAGCCCATGACATAAACATTCTCAAGTTTCCCGCTTTCTTTGGCATCAATATATTGTAATATAGTATCAATTGATTCTTGCTTGGCATCATTTATAAATCCACAGGTATTGATTACAACAACATCTGCATTTGTTCCTTCTTCTTCAAAAGTTACAGATATATCATTCGCTTTAAGTTGTCCCATCAAAACCTCAGAATCGACAAGGTTTTTTGAGCAACCAAGAGAGATTACATTAATTTTCTTTTTTGAAGATTTAGTTTGCAAAGGATAAAATATTGATGAAATAAATATTTAGTTGAACAGACTATCAACAAATTCAGTTCGGTTAAATATCTGGAGGTCCTCCATCTTCTCACCAATTCCAATATATTTAACAGGAACTTTAAATTGGTCAGAAATGCCGATGACCACACCCCCTTTTGCAGTACCATCCAATTTAGTAAGGGCAAGGGCATTTACCTCTGTTGCTGCTGTGAATTGACGTGCCTGTTCAATCGCATTTTGGCCGGTTGATGCATCTAAAATTAAAAGTATCTCATGGGGAGCATCGGGAATCAGCTTTTGCATCACCCGTTTTATCTTCGTCAATTCATTCATTAAATTCACTTTGTTATGCAATCTGCCTGCAGTGTCAATAATTACAATATCATTTCCCTGCGCCATGGCTGATTTAATAGTATCAAAAGCAACCGAGGCAGGATCAGCATCCATTCCCTGGTCAACAATCGGAACACCTACCCGGTTGGCCCAAATTACCAACTGATCAACCGCCGCCGCCCTGAATGTATCAGCAGCGCCAAGCAATACAGATTTCCCAGCCTGCTTAAACTGATAGGCTAATTTTCCAATAGTTGTGGTTTTTCCAACACCATTTACACCAACCACTAAAATTACATAAGGATGTTTTTCGGGAGGAACTGAAAAATCAGTATAATCATTGGAATTATTTTCTTGCAATAAAAACGCTATCTCTTCTTTTAGAATGTTATTAAGCTCTGACGTTCCCAAATATTTATCCCGTAACACACGCTCCTCTATCCGTTTAATTATTTTTAATGTTGTATCAACTCCTACATCAGAAGTAACAAGGATTTCCTCAAGATCATCAAGAACTTCGTCATCCACTTTTGATTTTCCGGCAACAGCCCTTGAAATCTTTGAGAAAACACTATCCTTGGTCTTGGATAATCCTTTGTCAAGTTTTTCTTTCTTCTCTTTAGAAAAGATGTTTAAGAAAGCCATCATTGTTATTTTAAAAAAAAAGCTTCTTCCTGCACAGGAAAAAGCTCCATTACTTTTTTATCTTTAAATAAATATTACTTTTTGGATAAATAATCTTTTACCTGTTCAACATGCACTATATTTTCTTTAAATGTATAGGCGCCTGTTTTTGGTGATCTAACCATTTTTATCACCTTAGCGTAATTCTTACCTGCTGTTTGTAATGAAGCAACTACTTTCTTTGCCATGATTCAAATTATTTAATTTCTTTATGAACAGTCATTTTCTTTAAAATCGGATTATATTTTTTTATCTCCATTCTTTCAGGAGTATTCTTTTTGTTTTTAGTGGTTATATATCTCGATGTTCCCGGCTTACCACTATTTTTATGCTCGGTACATTCTAATATCACCTGTATTCTTGCGTCTTTACTCTTTGCCATTTTCTTTTTCTTTTTAAAATTAAACCTTCGTTGTACTATGGTTTAAAAATATTCTTTGCTAAAGCTACAGATATTAAAAACAATCCTTCGCTAAAGCTATGGATGTTAAAATCGGGGTGCAAAAGTATTTCTTTAAATGTAAAAAACCTAATTATTCCTAAAAAAAATTAACTTTGAAAAGTTAATATGAAATGGCAAAATTACATAAATGGATTTAAAGAATATTTAAGACTTGAAAAAGCTTTATCAGCAAACTCTGTAGATGCATATATCCATGATATTGAAAAATTTGTTCAATATCTTCAAACAGCAAATAAGGAAATTTCACCCGATCAGGTAAAATTAAAAGACCTAAAAGATTTTTTACTCTGGATAAACTCATTTGGATTGTCGGCAAAAACCCAGGCCCGGAATATTTCCGGGATCAAAGCATTTTATAAATATTTAATTCTTGAAGATTTAATCCTTCAAAATCCTGCAGAATTATTGGAAAGCCCAAAAACAGGAAGAAAGCTTCCGGATACTTTAAGTCTTGAAGAAATCAATAAACTGATTGATGCCATTGACCTGAGTAAACCGGAAGGAATCCGTAACAAAGCTATTCTGGAAACTTTATATAGCTGCGGGCTGAGGGTTTCAGAATTGATTAATTTAAAAATTTCCAATTTATTTTTTAATGATGGATTTATAAAAATAACAGGAAAGGGCGATAAAGAGCGCCTTGTTCCAATTGGAAAAATTGCCATTAAGCATATCAAGATTTACTTAGAAACAATAAGAGCCTTTATGGATGTTAAGAAGGAGAGTTCAGACATCCTGTTCTTAAACAAACGAGGAAATAAATTATCACGCGTAATGATTTTTATCATTACCAAAGACCTGGCGGAAAAAGCTGGTATTAATAAAACAATCAGCCCACATACTTTCCGGCATTCATTTGCTACACATTTAATTGAAAGAGGAGCTGATTTAAGGGCAGTCCAGGAAATGTTAGGCCATGAATCCATTACTACTACTGAAATTTATACCCATTTGGACAGGGAATATCTCAGGGCTTCCATTCTACAATTTCATCCGAGGTCGGAGATAAATCTTAAGAAAAAACTTTAACTCACCCCCGGCCCCTCTCTAAAAAATCAGAGAGGGGTGAAACACCAAGGAAATCAACAATATAGTTTGATATGGAAAAGATAGTTTTTAGTTTTGATAAAAGTTTAAACGGCGCAGGATTCAACTCCCCCTCTCTGCCAGAGTAGAGAGGGGGCTGGGGGGTGAGTCAAAAAGATAATTTAATGAATAAAAAAACAATAATAGAATTCGCAAGAGAATTAAGGAGAAACCAAACACCAGCCGAAAAGATTTTTTGGCAGTTGGTTCGCAACCGAAGATTTGATGGTAAAAAATTCCTCAGACAACATCCATTGCTTTATGAGAATATCAACGATAAAAAGCTGTCATTCTTTATTGCCGATTTTTATTGTGCCGAACATAATCTTGTTGTGGAACTTGATGGAAAAATACACGATTACCAAAAAGATTATGATAAACAAAGAGATTATATAATTGAAGAAATGGGATTAAAGGTTATAAGAATTAAAAATGAGGAATTGCAGGATATGGAGAAGGTTAGAGGGAAAATAAGGAAATATTTTAACTCACCCCGGCCCCTCTCTAAAAAATTAAAGAGGGGTGAAACACCAAGGAAATCAACAATATAGTTTGATATGGAAAAGATAGTTTTTAGTTTTGATAAAAGTTTACAACTTTATTCATAATTCGAATATTTGATTATTTCCGATAAAGGCCCAGCAGGATACTCCTACATATAAAATAGAAAACATGAGCTACAAACTCGCACTAACAACGAAAACTACTCTGAGCAAACACGATAGGATTGCTTCAAAATAAATGTTACGACTTTTTTTATTCTTTCACTATTTTGGTAGTAAATATTTCTTTATCCGTTTCAATGCTGATGATATAAATTCCACTTCCAAAACCTGATAAATCAATTGGTTCATTTTGCTGTATTTCTTGCTTTTCAATTATTGTTTTTCCTGTCAAATCAGTAACTTTTATTTGTTGTCCCGTACGTACGGGATTGTTATCAGCAAATTCAAACTTTATTTTTCCATTTGTTGGGTTTGGAAAAATCTTCAAATTATCTGTTTGATAATTATTTGTACCTGTTGAGGGATCGTATTCATAACAGCCCATATCCGGGGCCTCGCCGATATATTCTAAACCTATATCAATTCCGGCATCAATGCAGGGTGATGTTTCCATAAGCCGGAAATCAAGATTACCGACATCAACAAACTGCGGATTTTCGTTTATATTGTTGCTACCGGTTGCGCCGCTTGGCATTGTCAGATTACAGTAATTAATATCAGCCGATCCACCCATATCAATATAAATATCATCACTCCATGCTCCGGGATTGTTATATATTATGCTGTTTACAAAACTTGCGTTTGCCCAAACAAGACTTACTGCTCCTCCATCACCACCGGGAGCCGAATTTCCTGACATGGTGCAATGTTTAAATATTATACTGTTATCAAAACCAAGCGTATGAATTGCACCTCCACTTGAATAGCTTGTCGAATTCTCAGCAAACAGGCAATAGATCATTTTTGTATCAAATACCGAATAAAATGAAATTGCCCCACCGCCGTAGTTGCATGTATTTTCAATAAATTCGCAGCCAAAAATTTCTGTATTCATATCCGAAGTAAATTTTATTGCGCCCCCTTCGCCATAAGCGTGATTTCTTAGGAATTTACAATTTGTGAATAAGGTAAGGGGTTCTGATGGACTACCCGTATTTATGGCATACACAGCACCACCCATTCCATCACTTTCGCCAGTGGCATCGTTATCAGCAAAAACACAGTTTGATACTACAGCATCGGATGTCAACAATGCCATACCGCCTCCATGATTATCAGGATAATTGCCTGCAGTTTTTCCATATTCAATTCGGCAATATGATAAATTGCTTATACCATCGGAACCATCAAATCTTATTCCGCCCCAGCCGGTGGCCTGGTTTTCGGTTGTAAAGAAAACAGAGTCGGATTCAGTTCCCAATGCCTGCAGGTTTCCCTGAACGGTAAATTTATAATGTCCCTGAAAGTTGACTTCAATGCCGGCTTCAATTGTTAAAGTTTGTCCGCCCGGGACTAATATTTCTCCGATAACCTGATAAGGAGAATTTGCGGCAGTCCATATTCCTGACTGATTCCCGCTTACCGGCGTTTGTGCAAATATACCTGTTGATATTGTGATTAAAATAATAAATGTAATTAACTTCTTCATATGTTTTAAAATTTAGAAATATGTTATGCCTGTTGAAATGGGATTTCGACAGGTTTAACTGTTTGCTACTTACAGTTTAATCATTCTTTTGGGCGCCTCAATATAAAAATAATAAACATCACTTAAATGGGGAATCAGCTTCTTTCGCCATGTGATTATAAACCATCTTGTCCATAAATTTCGGGAAAAACTTATTTAACAGCACAGTTAATTTTCCTTGTGTTGTAAGGGTCAACCTATCTTTCTTTTTCTCAATGGCTCCAATAATTTTATCAGCAACATCTTCGGCTGACATCATTTTTTCTTCGTCACGAGGTGATTCACTCTGTTGTGAACCATCTGCAGCTAATGCCGTATTTCTAATATTGGAAGCAGTAAATCCCGGACATGCAGTTAAAACATGCAATCCTTTCTTCATGTTTTCAATCCTTAATACTTCGAGAAATCCATGCATGGCAAATTTTGAGGCTGAATAGCCCGTTCTTCCGGGTAATCCTTTATAGCCTGCAATCGAAGAAACTCCTACAACAGAACCTTTCGTTTTTAATAAATGCGGCAAAGCATATTTTGTACAATATACTGTTCCCCAGAAATTAATGTCCATCAATTTTTTTATAACCGATAACTCTGTATCCTCAAAAAGAGCACGCATTGAAATACC
>JAIOTR010000513.1 GCA_021106665.1 Bacteroidales bacterium | reverse complement strand
TTTTTGGCTGAAAACTTTGTATGCTCCCCGATAAACTCTTTTGAAAAACCGATATCAACCCTTCTGTATGAGCGCATGCGGAGTGTTTGTTTATATCTTTCGGTATTAGGAGCGCCAAATGGCAAACCGGTTGAATACATCAAGGTCAGGCTCATTTTATAGGTTGGGTTTCGTGGGAAATAATCCTGAAAAAAAATACTGGCGCTGAATCTCTGATCAGTGGGGCGTGGGATATATCCCGGCTCTCCCCTGCTTTCATCCACATTTCCTTCACTATCATAATATACATCGCCGTATAGGTCTTCCTGCGTTGACATAAAGGATAAACTTGCCCAGGATTCGACTCCTTTAACAAATTCACCATTTACCTTTAAATCTATCCCAGTTGCATACCCATGCGCTTTTTCATAGGCATAGTACCGGATCCTTACATTATCAACTGTATACGGGATAAGGTTATCAAGATACTTATAGTAAATTTCTGATATGAATTTAAAAGGCCTGCCCCATGCTTTAAAATTCCAATCGCTTGCTGCCACAACGTGAAATGACATTTGAGCTTCCTGATTTTCATTGATCTCACCATCCATGTTTTTCAACTCCTTGTAAAATGGAGGTTGGTAATATAATCCTGTTGAGATCCTGAATAAAATATCTTTTTTCCAATCTGGTTTAAAAGAAAATATCATTCTAGGGCTAAGCACTAACTGATTATTATAATCCCAATAATTTGCCCTGATACCGACGGTTAAGGAAAATCTTGAACTGTCAGCAACACCCATAGTATTTTGAATATATGCTGTAAATCTATTTGAATTTAAGGTGTTTTTTGTTTTAATTAACTCGTATAAATCGAACGGATTAATAAGTGTATCTATAATCCCTGGTGTATCAGGAGGCCTGGGTAATGAATATCCCGCAGAATCAATCAGTATCCATTCATTCATTCTGTCATCAATCTGCTCATTCTGGTATTTAACTCCCCATTGTAAAAGTTGATTCCTCATTTCTTTGGTCCCTTTATGCCCGATATTAAAAACATTAATATCCATAGTATTGCGAGCATGGTTCATATGAGTACCAACACCCAGGGTTTCTATAACATCACCGAAATTTTCGCTCCCAAAATCAGTATCTATTCTGCCGATCCAGTATTGCCCGATGACGTCATAAGTTTCACTTTCAATGGAATTATATCCTGAAGCGATCAGTTTCAACCGGGTTTTTCTGTTGGGTTTATAGGTAAGGGTCAAGCCGCCAAGATAATTTTTAAAATGATCAACTTCCTGTCCTTCAAAATACATGGTTAATCTTCGGGGATCCTGTATCGTTCCGTAATCTGTTTCGCGCGTTTTCGGTTGAAAGGTGTATTTGTTATCTGCAAAGATGCCCAGAACAGAAATTTCCACTTTCTTCGAAATATTATAGCTCAACAGGGCCTGCACATCTAAAAACCTCGGCTTATAATCTCCCTTGGTTTCAAGTGCATTAAGCAAATATTGATTCGTCTTATACCTTACACCCAGCAAGTAACTGAATTTCTCTGTAGCTTTTCCTTCCAAATGAAAAGAGGCGCCAAGCAGACTAATCGAAGCTGAACCTCCAAATTCGGTTGGTTTTTTATACTGAAGATCAAGCACCGACGACATTTTATCACCGTATTTGGCATCAAATCCACCGGCTGAAAACAATAAAGAAGATACAAGGTCGGAGTTTACAAAACTCAGTCCTTCCTGCTGGCCCGATCGTATAAGATAAGGCCGATAAATTTCAATATCATTTACATAAATCAGGTTTTCATCAAAATTACCACCCCGTACCGAATATTGTGAGCTTAATTCATTCCTGGAAGAAACTCCAGGTAAGGTCTTTAAAAGCGCCGGAATTTTATCGGTCGTAGTAGGAACGTTAAAGGCCACCTTCGGGTCAATCCTGATCAAACTGGTGGAGCGGATTTGTTCATCTTCAATTTCAATTTGCGGGAGTTCGGTAAATGTCGCTTTTAATGTTTTATTGATCTCAAATCGTTCCCCTGTCTGAAGGAAAACTTTTTCAACCTCTTTCTCAAGGCCAATGAACGACATCATAATATAAATTTCTTTATTGGCCGGAACCTCAAGTTCATATTTCCCTTTACGATCAGTCATGGTTCCACCCGGTAATCCTGAAATAGCTACATTAACAAGCTCAAGCGCTTTTCCTTTTTCATCCGTAACCTTTCCAAAAACAAAAGCACGTTCCTGACTTACAACCGTAGCCGTCACCAACAAAAACAATATCAATGAAATATATTTCATCAAAAAAGTCAATTACTGCACTAATCTTTATCTTTATCCTTGCGTTTAAACTTACCTTCTTTCCAGGCTTTGATAAACTCTGCCCATGCAAACGGATTCAGTACGGTGATGGGCTGTGTTTGTCCGATATAATATAATTTATCCTGATGCAATTGCATGGAATACTTGTAATTCATACTTCCATCCATGGGGTAATTGGCTGCCATTTCCCTTAATTGTGACTGGTTGATATTTTTCTTTGCCCGCTCATAATCATCATCCGGAACATCAAAATTTAAAAATGCCTCCTTAAACTCCTCCCTCGATGGCCAGGGGTATATAACAGTTTGTGATAATAAAATAGTATCATTTGTCATTACCTGAATCAATGAATACCTGTCGCTTGTAATTGTATCGGGTATTACAAATTGTCCCTTTTTATAACCAACCGAAGAAAAGTGGATTGTATCGTTAATACGTGCCACAAATGAAAAATAACCATAATAATCTGCAACCGTTCCCCGCCAGGTGTTTTTTATGATTATATGTGTAAACGGCACAGGATTAATACTATCAGCAGAAACAACAATTCCGGAAAACTGTACCAGTTCGTCTTCTGACACCTGGGCTTGCAAATTACCAAAGTGGCAGATTGTAAAAAAAAATATGGATGCCAGTATAA
>JAIOTR010000547.1 GCA_021106665.1 Bacteroidales bacterium | reverse complement strand
GTATCAATTATGATGCCACTATATCACTTAAGTATCACTATTGTGATTCCATGGCCTCCTCGTTCGATATGTTCATCCTTGAATTGTTTGATTTCTGAAATGGTTTGCAAATACTCATGGATCATGGATCTGAGGATACCATAGCCTTTGCCATGCAATATTTTAATCTCTCTAATATTAAGCAAGATAGCATCGTCAATATATTGCCTTACCATTTCAACGGCTTCTTCTCCTCGTTTACCCCTGACATCGAGTTGCAATTTGAAGTTTGCCGTTTTGTCATTCAATTCATTCAGGATACCTGAGTATTTTGTTTTTCGGATAGGTTTATTGATATTTTGTGATTCCTTTTTATCAAGTTTCTCAACCTTTTTCAATTGTGTTTTAAGGGTTACTGAACCAAACCCAACAATGACATCTTCGCCAGTGATTTTCAACACTTCACCCTTAACATCCTGTTCGATTATTCTAACAAAATCACCTAATCTAATTTTAGATGATGCGTTGTGTTTTGTTTTTACTTTTTCGATTTCTTCATTCCTATTAACACTTAACTCTTTTCTTTTAACCTTGGTTTTAATTTCCTCTTTCTTTTCTGAAAGTTTTTTCCTGAGATTTTTTGTTTTTTCTTTTTCAGCTTGTGATTCCCTTATTTCACGGATGGTATTTTCGATAAGTTTGTTTGAGGAATCAACTAATTGTAGCGCTTCTTTTTTAGCGTTTTCAAGGATTTCAGTTTTTTTGGATTCAATCTCGCTACTTAATGATTCATATTTATCAATCATCTCGCTAAGGAAATCATCGGCCACATGAAATTTTTCTTGCTTTTTTTCCAGTTCCTTTTTTTCAACCTCTAATTGTTGCAATTGCTGGTCAAAATCAAGTTGTTTCTTCCCAATCTTTTTCTCGGCACTTTTTAGGATGACTTTGGGAAAACCTATTTTCCGTGCAATTTCAAAAGCAAAGGAGCTGCCAGGTTTACCAATACTTAATAAATACAGCGGCTGCATGGCTTTGGTATCGAAAAGCATAGCCCCATTCACTACTCCATTGCCTTCGCTTGCCATTAGTTTTAGATTTGAATAGTGGGTTGTAATTACTCCAAATGCTTGCTTCTCATTTAGCTTTTCAAGGATAGCCTCCGCAATGGCTCCCCCGAGTTGAGGCTCTGTTCCTGTTCCGAATTCATCAATCAGAAAGAGTGTGTCAGGGCTTGAATTCAAAACAAAATATTTCATGTTCAGCAAATGCGAACTATAGGTACTGAGATCATTTTCCAGTGATTGTTCATCGCCTATATCAATAAATAATTTTTGAAAGATTCCTGAAATGGAACCTTCTTTCACAGGTATTAGAAATCCGCACTGCAACATGTATTGCAACAATCCGATTGTTTTTAAACATACTGATTTACCTCCGGCATTGGGACCGGATATGATCAGGATACGCTGTTCTTCATTCAGTTCAATATCAAGCGGAACAACTGGTTTGTTCTGTTTTTGATGTGAAATATATAAAAGGGGATGGACTGCTTTTTCCAAAGAGAAACCTTGCTCATTATTAATTTTGGGTTTGATACCGTTTGTTTTAATAGCAAATTTTGCCTTCGCCCTGATAAAGTCGACCAGTCCTAAAAATTTATATGCTTCCATCAAAGAGGGGATAAGTGGACGAACAAAACTGCTGAAATTCCTCAGAATTTGAATTATCTCCCTCCTTTCTGCACCTTCGAGTTCGCGTATTTCGTTGTTGGTATCAAATATTTCTTCAGGTTCAATGTAAACAGTTTGCCCTGTTGCCGATTGGTCATGAATAAACCCTTTTAGTTGTCGTTTGTAGGCAGCAGGTACAGGAATCACCAACCTTCCTTGCCGAATGGACACTTCTACATCATCCTTTACTAATCCTGCTTTTTTTGCTTGTTTTAGTGTTGAGTTTATCCTTTTATCAATGGATGATAATTTTGAAACCAGCTGTTTTCGTACGTCCTTTAGCTTAGCTGAAGCAGAATCTTTTATGTTACCTTTCTCATCTATGATCTGTTTTATGTGCTGAGTGATTTCCTGGTCAATCTCAACCTGTTCAGTAAGTAAACGCAATGAAAGAAATTTTCCTTCTTCCTGTTTGCGGATATATGAAACACATTCCAAAATCGTTGTAAGCGATGATTTCAGGTCGAACAATTTCTCCTGTTCAATGTATGTTCCTTCTATATTGATCCTTGTAAGTTCAGAAGTCAGGTCGAAATAGTCAAATGAAGGGAAATTGCCCTCCATAGATAAAAGTTCTACGAATTCTTCAACCTGGGTAAGTAATCTAATAAGAAGCTCGAAATTTGAAATAAACCTGATCTTATCCACATACTTTTCTCCCATCTGACTCAGGCAAAATTCCTTGATCATTTGCCTGACCGAATCAAAACCGATTTTCTGTTCAAAGTTTTTTGGATAGATCATGTAAGTAGTGCCTTGAATTTTAAGTGCCTAAAATGCCTAAAGTTTTATTTGTAAACTAACTTTCCAAAATTCTTAATAAATCGTTGTTTATATAATAAACTTCTTTTCCTTCTTGTTTTGGTGTTACAATACCCATTCTGGATAACTCGGCCATATATTTTGTAAGAGTTGTCCTGCTTGTTCTGCCAATCACTTCACCAATTGTTTTTTGTTTGATGTAAGGTTGGTAGAACATTGCTTCATTAACTTCTTTGTTATACCATTTCAATTCTTTTTTCCCATAATCTAAAGTTGCAGCCATTTGATCTAAAATCGCATCAATAAGATGGTTAGTATTTTTTGCAGTTTGTTCAACAGCCTTTAACATAAATATTAGCCAGTTTTTCCATTGCTGCCGTTGTGTAACAGCTCCAAGGCAGTAGTAATAATCCTTTTTGTTTTCGATGATATATTTACTCATGTATAAAACTGGGTATGTCAGCAATTCTTGATTTATTAGATAAAGAATATTCATTATTCTACCAACTCTTCCATTCCCATCAGAAAAGGGATGAATGGCTTCGAACTGATAATGAGCAATGGCCATTTTTAATATTGGATCTGTTGGAAATTTTTCATTGTCATTGATATACTTAAAAAGATTCGTGAGTTTATCTTCTACAATCCCTTTACCTCTGGGAGGAGTATAAGCAATATCTCCCGGATTCAATTCACTTTGTCCTTTTCTTATCACAACTTGTGATTGTGGTGGTCTGATCCCTTGTTTGGTATTTTTAATTTCTTGATAGATTTTTACTACGGATTCCTGACTTAATTTTCCTTTATCCATAAAATTACGATACCCTGTCCATAGTGCTTGGCGGTACCTTAAAACCTCCTTAGTTTCCGGACTTGCACTATTCTCTTTTACCGAATCTGATATTGCACGGTATAACTCATCATCTGTTGTAAAAATATTTTCTATTTCGGAACTACTCTTGGCTTCCTGCAATGTTATGGTGTTTATAAGCATGTTCGGATTGGGAAGCCTTAATATATTTCTGCGGAGTTCGGCAAGGTTTCTTGAGGCATAACCCCAATTCAGCAGAACCTCTTTGTTATTCAAATCATAGTCTGGAGGAAGAAGCGGTAACTGATTATAAGGTATATTTCGATCAAATGGTTCTTTTTCTTTCATGTCCATTTTTTTTATTTTTTTGAACACGTTGCAAATATATGTTCATTTTTTGGACTAATTGATACGATATGTCCATTTTTTATGGAAACATTGAACACGTGGCAAATTTATGTTCACTTGTTGAAAAATGTCAAAATATTCCCGGCTCGTCCGGATTTGTGTACAAGCCTATACGCCGGTTAATCCGGACGATAATAATTCAGGATTTTGAAATCCTACAATGTATCTAGCTCAAGTAAAACGTGCAGGCAGAATGAAAAATTTCGTGATTCAAATTTTCTATTTAAATTAGCACGAAAGTTCAATCATGCTTAAAATATTTCACCTACTGTTTTGGATTGGCATAATTCTAACCATAACCTCCTGTTATAGGAGTGAAGTCCAAAAGATCGGATTAACAGATAACTGGCAATTCAAACAAGCAGATACAGGAAATTGGCTTCCTGCAAAAGTACCAGGATGCGTCCACACCGATCTTATGGACAATGGAATTATTGATGATCCGTTTTTTGCAGATAATGAGCAGACTCTTCAATGGATTGGTGAGACTGACTGGGAATATAAAACCTTTTTTAACGCAGAAGAGTTGAAAAAATATGAACGGATTGATTTGGTTTTTGAAGGCCTTGATGCTTATGCTGATGTTTACTTAAATGATTCTCTGATCTTAACAACTGATAATATGTTCAGGGAATGGACTGTTGATATTAAGGATTTATTAAATCCGGAAAGGAATGATCTATATATCCGTTTTTACTATCCTGAAAGAATTGAAAAAGATAAAGCAGCCCAAATAAATTACAAATTGCCTGATGAAAGAGGATTTACCCGCAAAGCGCCATATCATTACGGGTGGGATTGGGGTCCGAAATTTATTACTATGGGAGTTTGGCAGCCGGTTAATCTTAGAGCCTGGAATGAAGCAAGGATTGAAAACATTCAAATTATCCAAAATGAAATTAGGGATGATACAGCTTTTTTAACTGCAGTCTTTGAAATAGAATCTGTAAAAGATCAACCGGCTAAATTGATTCTGACCGATGTGGAAAATCAAACCATTATAAAATCCGAGATTCAGCTTTCAAAAGGAACAAAATCTTACCCTGTTAATTTTTTTATACTTGAACCAAAATTATGGTGGCCTAATGGATTGGGTGATCAGCATCTATATAAATTGATCTTTGCATTAGAAACAAAAAATGCCAAAGACCAAAAAACTGAAAGAATTGGTTTAAGGACAATTAAGCTGGTTCAGGAACCTGATTCAATTGGAAGTTCTTTTTATTTTGAAGTTAACGGATGGCCTGTTTTTATGAAAGGGGCCAATTATATTCCACAGGATAATTTTCTGGCGAGAGTTACAGATGAAAAATATCAACAAACCATTCAGAATGCCGTGGATGCTAACATGAACATGTTACGTGTTTGGGGAGGTGGCATTTATGAAAAGGATATTTTTTACGATCTCTGCGATGAAAATGGAATCCTGGTCTGGCAGGATTTTATGTTTGCATGCAATATGTATCCTGGTGATGAGCCTTTTATAGAGAATGTCAAACAGGAAGCAATCCAAAATGTAAAACGTTTACGAAACAATCCCTGCCTGGCGCTTTGGTGTGGCAACAATGAAGTTGACGAAGGCTGGTTTAACTGGGGATGGCAAAAGTCGCTTGGTTATTCAGAAGCAGATTCACTTGAGGTTTGGAATAGTTATTTAAAAATTTTCGAAGATGTATTACCCGGAATAATCAAAGATTATGACAGAAAGATGCCTTATTGGCCATCTTCTCCTAAACAAGGTTGGGGGCATGAACAAGCATTATATTCTGGCGATTTGCATTATTGGGGTGTTTGGTGGGGCGAAGAACCTTTTGAAGTGTATGAAAAAAAGGTTGGCCGGTTCATGAGTGAGTATGGATTTCAGGGGTTTCCTAATATGAGAACTTTGGATTCCTGCCTGATGCCGGAAGATAAGCATCTAAAATCACCTGCTTTGCTCAATCATCAGAAACATCCAAGAGGCATGCAATTGATCCAAACATATATGGAAAGGGATTTCAAAGTTCCTGAATTATTTGAACATTATGCTTATGTCAGTCAATTGATGCAAGGCTATGGAATACGAAAAGCACTGGAAGCGCACCGGAGAGCAAAACCATGGTGCATGGGAACACTTTACTGGCAACTCAACGATTGCTGGCCGGTGATCTCCTGGTCGAGTGTAGACTATTATAACCGATGGAAAGCTTTGCATTATTTTGCACGAGAAACATTTAAGGACTTTTTAATATCCTTTGAGGAAAAAAATGATTCCTTATATGTGTTTATTGTTTCAGATAAACTTCAATCTGTAAATGCAGAATTGGACTTAAGGATTATAAGTTTTGATGGTGATGAGTTTTGGTTGGGTAAACAAGTTGTGGATATTCCAGCAAATTCAAGCAGTATTTATTTTGTGAAGGAGGTTATCGGTTTTTCAAAAAATGATCATTTGTTTTCGGCAAAATTGATTTCCAACAATAAAATCCTTGCTTCGAATATTTATTATTTTCTGCCTGTAAAAGATTTAAAACTTCCAAAACCAAACATTCAAAAAGAAATTATAAAAACAACGGATGGATACCAGATAGTTTTAAAAACAGATAAACTTGCGAGGAATGTTTTTCTTTCTGTTGATGGAGATGGATTTTTCTCGGATAATTATTTTGATTTGATGCCGGGGGAGGGAAAACGGATCACTTATATACCCGAACAGGCCATTGATTCATTTGAAAGCGAGATAAAAGTCATTTCGATATTTGATACTCTGTTACCTTCCAGGTCGAGGTAAGCTACTGCGG
>JAIOTR010000418.1 GCA_021106665.1 Bacteroidales bacterium | reverse complement strand
CATGGCGGCTTCCTTTTCCCGGTCGGCGCCGGCAACTATGGCCCATCGGCCAGTCTCAGGCACAGGCTCCTGCCTGATCTCATCCAGCATAATACCCTGCTGTTTGATGTTGACCTCCAGGTTATCCCTGACCAACATGGATGCATCATAGGATTTATCTATGCGCTCGTTAATGTTTTCTATTTCACGTCTTGATTCATCTGTCAGGTTAGGGTTTTCGCTAAGAATCTGAACACTGTTTTTTATTTCTTCCAGTTCTGCCTGGTTTTGTTCAATTACCTGGTTGGCATCTTCAAGGTTTGTTTTAGCAGCTTCTATCTTACTTTCCCATGTCCCAAAAGGAAAGTTGAATTTTGTAAATCCTGCATCCTCCATGACCTTTTTAAAATCAGCTGGCCAGAATAACAGAAAAGCTATTACTATAACAATAATGGCTTCACGGCTAAGGGTAAAAAATGATTTAAGATTATCTACAAAAGCTGTAAATCTGGATTTTTGTTCGCTCATGACTTTAATATTTGGTAAATAAATGTTGTTCAACAAATAACAGGATTTGAATTTATAAAAGTACAAAAGATTGATAGCTAAAGCAAATCAATTTTGATTTATAAAAACAAAATAAATTCAAAACTAAGAAATTCCTATAGCTGTTTTCTGCCATTTTTATTTTTAGCGGAATTCTGCTATGGAATTTTATCAAAACTATTCTAATTTTGAAAAATCAAGGATATGCTATGAATCAAGGGATAAAACTTTATGTGGATACAATTCGAAAAACTCAGTAAGTTATTTAATTCAATATTGTAAAATTCAACAAAATGAAAAGAGAGAACTATTTATTAATACTGATTAGTATTTTAACAACACTAACGGTTATTGCTGTGCTTATTGCCAACCTTTTTCCTGATAAATATGGGAGTCCTGAATTTAATAAGTTTGGAATGACAGCAGTTCTGGCAGAAATCATCGGATTATTTGTTCTTATCAGCAAGAAAGTATTTCAGCTTTATGATGTAAATGTATTTTTAACCTTACCGGAAAATACAGAGCCGCAAATTGATTGGGACAATGAACATTGTTGGGTAATCGGGGACACAATGAAAGAAAAAATCAAGCTGATACAGACCGATGTGGGACCTGCATACAAAGTTCATTTTAATGAGATTGCCAAGAAGAAACTGACAAAAGAAAGGGTGATTGAATTTGAATTAAAGGAAAAGAATGGAAATCCCTGGCGGGTTGGTCCATTTAATCTTTTTGATAAAACAAGAAATTTACAACCATTAGGAAATATAAATATATTAAATTATGACTAGTATAAAAATTAGCAATTACAGTAAGGTATCTTCAAAGAAAGATAATACTACCTGGTATGACTGGTGTGTATTTGTTGATGAACCACTCGAAAGATTAAACCAGATTTCCAAAGTGAAATATATTTTACATCCAACATTTCCAAATCCTGAAAGACTTATAAGTGATAAAGATTCAAAGTTTGCACTTTATTCAAACGGATGGGGCGTATTTTTAATTAGAATTGAGATTTATCTAATGAATGGTGAGATAATAAAAACAAAGCATCAGCTAAGATTACAGGATAATGATTGGCCGGTAAAAGAGGTGGATTTGGAAACTCTTGACTCTGAAGAGAAAAAGGTTTATGAAACTATTATGGATTCATCCTTTAAATGGAGGAAATATCAAACCATTGCAAAGAAAACGGAAATACCCAATCAAGATCTTGTAACTTCGCTTGAGAATCTCGAAAAGCTCAATTTTATCCGTAAATCACCATTTAAGTCGGTGGACAATGATGAACTTTATGGGGTAACGCCCACTGTTGGGATAAAACCTGAATAAATCCTTGTATTAAAAGAATAATAACCGAATATATTAATTTAATAATGCATTTAAATAACTACTTATTCCTGTTCCTCTTTTCAGTTGAATACTGGAGCAGGATAAGATAAAAAATTAGCCTATGAAAAAGTACACACATGCCTGGTTATCCTTTATGGCTATTAAAAGACTTGAACAAAGTTATATCAGCCAAAGTAATCAGAAATATTCAAGTAGTTTGATAGAATGGTTTAAAAACCATAATGATGATGTTATCCAGGGCGCCTGGTACCCTGATGCAATCATTAAAGATATGTCGACCAGCCATATTTATAAATTTACACCTTCAAATATTGGCAATAATTACTACGGATGTCTTCCAACATCATATAATATTTATAGGGAGGGAAAAAATTCTGCTCTTTATAATACATATTTTAAACTTGACAGCGGTAATTTACCCTACCGATGTGAAGCCATAGCCCATAGTATTATTGATAATCTTAAAATGAAAGAAAGTGAAGATAAGGGTTCACCAATCTGTCCAACCAATAATCATATAGCAAATTTGTTTTTTATGTTGAGTCATTATATTGCTGACGCTCATGTTCCATTTCATTGTGATTCGAGGAAGTTTTCAAGTGGAGTTGATATTCATGCTAAGGTAGAAGGGATTTGGGAGGATTATGTTAAAGATCATTACTTAATAGATCAAAATAATAAAGATAGATTTGAATATGATGGTATTTATCCAAAATTTGATTCTAGCCAACAGATTTCTTATAATAATACAATTCTACCATGGATAGATTTAGAGATTCAAAATAGAAATTTCTATATTACATGGGGTTCAGGAAATGATAATGTTTTGGAATTTATGCAGGATATTTGTCATTATTCCTATTTGTGTTCCCATTTGTTTATTCCAACTCATTATGATCACCTATCCGTTACAAATGCAAACTGGGATCAATTACAAAACAACATTTCCTTTGATGATCTGAGTAAGTATATTCTTATTGATGCAATTGATTCAATTGCCAGAGTATGGTTGAGGGTGTGGAGGAAATATCAGCAGTGGTTATAAAAAGTTCACACAGACCCAAATCTTCTTAGCTGAAAATTTTAAAAGTAGGATTTGGAGCTTCAACAATTCTTAATATATCGGCATCTATGGTTTGAAAAACAGCTCCGAGGCCGTCAAATTGTTTTTTCAGTTTTTTGTTTTTTGTGTTTTGTGGTTGAAATGAAATAATCTGGTTTTTACTATCAAATAAGTGGTCGAACCACTCCACATTGTAAGTGCATACTGTTATTGCCATGATTTAAAACATTTTTTGGTTTTTGAATTAGTTAAATTTCTGATTATTCATGACCATAAAGTTAGCAATATTTAAAGGTGATGTCAAGATGTATCGATGAAAATATCATATAATTTATCAAAGCATTTGATAATTTGCTGATTATAGCTAAATTTGAAGAGTATTTACTGAAATCCTTATTTTTATAAAATAAAAAGAATTTGAATAGTGATACCGAAACTTTACAAACAAAATCACTCAAAAAAGGCCTATAAAAAAAAGCCCCGCATTGTAAGGCGAGGCGGCTTAAATGTTTTATTCACAGTATTATTAATTTTTATGGAGTTCATGAAACATCTAATAAGAGAAAGCGACAAATCATTACTGACTGCCGCTTTAGATGTTTTCACAACGGAATAATCCTTATTGTGAATTAAATTTAAAGATAAATAAATACAAATTGTTCAATAAGAAAAAAAAACCTCACAGAAGTATGCGAGGTTAAGTGCTTTTGTAAGCTTTTTCTTCGGCTTATAGCCTTGTTGTGAATTGTCTTTCAGATGCAAATCTAATAGAAAATAATATAAAATCATAGTAAAATGGGAAAAACTTTAGGAATTGATCTTGGAACAAACTCGATTGGATTAGCTTTAAGAGAGGAAAATGAATTTGAATGGTTTGGTGTTTACACTTTTAAAAAGGGTG
>JAIOTR010000344.1 GCA_021106665.1 Bacteroidales bacterium | reverse complement strand
TCCCTCAATATTATGTATGTGACCTTGAAGCCACGCATTACCCTGAAGGCTTTACAGTAACCCGCGAAGGAGACTTTGGCGGCTTACCCGAAGAAGTTTATGATAATTATGAGATCAAGTTCCGGGTGCGGGATGAGAATGGGTTGAGCAATTCAAAGGTATTATACTTTTCAACCGATGGTGCGAATTACCTTGTGATAGATGATTATTCAGTTATATCAGGTGATGACGATATAATAGAGTTTGGTGAAACAGTTTTTCTATCTGTGGATATTAAAAATTTAGGGGAAGAAGCTATTTTTGGTGCGACGATGGAAATCAATATTGAAGACTTATTCATTTTATTATTAGATAGTACAGAGGTGCTTGGGGATTTTGAGCCAAACGAAATGAAATCTTTCGAAACAGCATTTATATTTGAAGTAAGCAACCAGGTACCGGATGAACACGAAATTGATTTCAGCACTCTAATTGTTGACAATTCCGGCAACGACTGGATCAGCCATATTTATCTGACAGCTTTTGCGCCAGATGTTTATGTAGGCGAAGTTATTATTGATGACGGAGGGAACGGTGGGCTTGATCCCGGGGAAACTGCGGATATGATTATTAACTTATTTAATGGAGGTGGCGCTGCAGCGGATAATGTTGTAGCGACCTTATCGTCATCTGATCCTTTTGTTACAATTAATATAAATACTTCAAATCTTAGCGCCATAAATGCCAATAGTGTTGAGGAGGTAACTTTTAATATCTCTGCATCTGATGAAACTCCATTAGGTTATATAATTGAGTTTAATCTTGATATTGAAGCTGATAATGGCTATTCTACATCAGATTTAATATATGTTATCGTTGGATTAATAAATGAGGGATTTGAAACCGGTGATTTCAGCGCTTTTCCCTGGAGTCTTGGTGGTGATGGTGAATGGATTATTGATGATAATATTTCTTTTGAAGGTACATATAGTGCTCGCTCTGGAGATATTGACGACGAGCAGATATCATCATTATTGCTTAATATATTTGTTCTTACGGATGGTGAAATAAGTTTCTATACAAAGGTATCAAGCGAAGAAAATTATGATTATTTGAGGTTTTTTATTGATGGGGAGGAAAAGGGATCCTGGGCTGGTGAGCAAGACTGGAGTATCGCCACATTCCCGGTAAGCGCTGGAATACATGATTTTGAATGGACTTATGAAAAAGATTATTCAGTTGGCAATGGATCAGATTGTGGCTGGATTGATTTTATCACTTTTCCACCTTTGGGCGATCCCAATCCACAATTATCTTATGAGCCCGGAACATTTGTATTTACTATTGGCAACGAAATATTGACAGACACTATAACTCTTTTAAATGAAGGTACCGGGCCAATAGTTTATTCTATAGAGGTTATTGATACAATAGGAAATAGTGTGGACTGGCTATATCTTGATTCACAGAATGGAGGAATAAATTCGGGAGGAAATGAAGAAGTTCAGGTAGAGTTTGACGCAACCGACTTGGAAGAAGGCAATTATGTTGCCTATATTATTATTACCGATCACATGGATAACGAATATGTTATTTCAGTATTTATGTTTGTTGATATTGCCAGCGGCATTAAAATCAACGCTACAATTATTTCTTCTAAAAATATTCCTAATCCTTTCCGAAATCAAACGAATATTGTTTTTACACTTTCGGAGCCAGAAAATATATCACTTGAAATATTTGATCACTATGGTGGAAAGGTGAAAGCAGTGATTACCGGAAAAGAATTTGATCAGGGAAATTTTAGTATATTATGGGATGCCACAAATAATCTGGGTAACAAGGTTACTCCGGGACTCTATTATTTTAGGTTATCTGTTGGAAATACAATCCAAACAGGGAAAATGATATTGTTAGATTAGTTTATTTTTAACTCAATTTTTAACCTAAAGTTAGGAGGATATAGTTTTTCTGATTTTTTCAGTTTCCATCTCAAATCCTGGCTTGCCGAGTAATGCAAACATATTCTTTTTATAAGCTTCAACACCGGGTTGATCAAATGGATTGACACCGATAATATATCCACTAATGGCGCATGCCATTTCAAAGAAATAGATTAGTTGACCAAGATAATATTCCGAAACTTTCGGTATTTTAATTTCAATATTTGGAACCCCACCCTCAACATGCGCCAATATTGTTCCCAGTTCAGCCATTTGGTTTACTTCGTGTAATCTTTTGCCAGCAATATAATTTAATCCGTCAAGATTATTTTTGTCATTTGGAATTATCAGCTCACTTTCGGGTTTTTCAACCGACAATATTGTCTCAAACAAAATCCGTTGACCCTCCTGAATATATTGCCCCATTGAGTGAAGATCAGAAGTAAAGCTTACACTTGCAGGAAAAATTCCCTTGCCTTCTTTACCCTCACTTTCACCATACAGCTGTTTCCACCATTCGGTGAAATAATACAGGTTTGGCTGGTAATTAACCAGGATTTCGATAAACTTATTTTTGCGATAAAGGGCGTTTCGAGTTGCTGCATACAAGGTTATTGGATTTTGTTCGAAAGAAGAAGTTTGTAAATTAAGCTCTTGCATAGTTCTCGCTCCATCAATTAACTTTTGGATATTAAAACCGGCAACCGCTATTGGCAAAAGGCCAACAGGTGTTAACACAGAATACCTTCCCCCAACATCATCAGGAACAACAAAAGTTTGATAGCCTTCATCAGTTGCAAGTTTTTTTAGAACTCCTTTGGATTCATCGGTGATTGCAATAATTCTCTCTTTAGCTTCTGGTTTTCCATATTTTTTTTCCAGATGGCTTTTTAATATTCTGAATGCAATGGCTGGCTCTGTAGTTGTTCCTGATTTTGAAATAACAGCAAGTGCATATTCTTTTTTATTCAATATTTCAAGAAGGTCACTTAAATAATCTTCGCTAATATTTTGTCCGGCATATATGATTATTGGATATTCCTTTTTTTCTTCTAGGAAAGTAAAATTTTTATTCAATGCCTCAATTATAGCCCTGGATCCAAGGTAAGACCCTCCAATTCCAATTACAACAAAGACCTCTGCTTTTTCCTTGATTTTTTGAGCTACTTGAACAATAGATTCTATGATTTCGTTGTTTATGGCTGAAGGGAGGTCGACCCAGCCTAAAAAATCATTTCCTTTGCTTCTTTTTTCTAAGATTGCCATATGATGTTTGGTGATATCGGATTGGAATTTTTCAATATCTTCTTGCTTTACAAATTCAAACACCCTACTATTTTCGACTTTGAGAAATTTCATAAAGATTAGTTTTAATCGATGAATAAAATTTTTTCAAAAATAATTGTTTCGTTTTTAATCATGTAAACTAAATATAAACCCCTGGATAAATTCTTGTCAGGTTGCCAAATAAGCGGATTGGGGTATGGTATGCTGAACTCATGAATAATTAAACCCTTTGCATTTATGATCCATACACGCTGAATATTATTAGAATTTTTCAATTGAATTTTAACGGATTCTCGAAAGGGATTGGGTGAAATATTGATCTGGTTCTCGATGTTCATTGTCATTAATTGGGGGTAGTCAGTAATTATTGCATCAACATTATTTTTAAATAGACTCTCTGCTTTTGCAGGATCGTTAACAATTCCTGCCCAGTATTTCAAGTCCACTTCATGAGCTTTGTTTACAAGGAAACCGGAAGAGATGTATGAAGTACTTACTCCCGAAACTCCAATATCCCGGGCAATATCCAGATCAACATTTGTGAGAGTATTCTTCAGCAAAATGGTTTGTATTTGCGGATTGATTGTTTTAATTCTTATAAGCTTCTCAACATTATATGACATTAAATAAACTTGCTTTTTCATATTCATTTTAAGTACCAAATCAATTACTGGCATTTCGGGTGAGTTTTTTTGGTCTATACAAACATTTACTTTTCCTTTTGCCAACAACAGGACATCAAATAAAGAAGGAATTTGTTCATCTGTGTAATCAGAATCAAACTTTTCAGCATAACCTGCAGATAATTTTTTTAGCTGGTTATAGCTGAATTGATTGACTTGCCCGGCTCCATCAGTTGTCCTGTCAAGCGTTTCATCGTGGATTACCATAACAGAATCGTCCTTCGACATCCTGATATCCATTTCAATGTAATCGCACCCTGCTTCAATGGCTTTGTTAAATGCGGCCAGGGTATTTTCGGGGGCAATAGAAGAAGCGCCCCGGTGAGCAATGACATTGCTCTGGGAAACGGCTATTATAGGACATAAAATCCATAATATTATAAAGAGATTTTTCATTTGCTGGATTTTATTGGTTTAATCTTTAGGCCGATCCCCAGACTCCCGATCAAGCTCAGATCAGAGAAATTACCCTGAGCGCCGAACCACGAGTTTTCAATCCCTGCTGCAATATAATGCTTAACAAAGATAGTATTACCGATATAGATGTTAAATCCGTATCCGAGAAGGTTGTGCAATGAGAATCCGTTAATGGTAGAAGAGCTATAGAGTTTTCTGGAGGTTGCTTGTAAAAGGTATAGAAAATACAGATCGAATGTTTGCCTGTTTTTGTTGGGATAGAATTTATATCCGGCATTTAACCCATAATTAGATATTGGATCAGAGCTAATCGGAAACTCTATTCCGATAAATGGCTCATGTTTTTTAAAGCTATAAAAAAACTGAAAATGAATTTTTAAATCTTCAAGGTAATCATAGGAAACAGACGCTTCAACTCCGCTGGATTTTTGCCTGGGGCTTTGACCAAAATTAATACCCGGACAAAACAAAAGAATAACAAGAATGGACGCTATTGGCATTTTTGCCCAAATATGTCTATTTTTTTTTAGCGGGAAGTTGTTCATCATGGCAACGTGAATTTTAGACGAATTTATTAAAATAATTCGATAATGTGAGGATTTATATCCTAAAATTTTTTTCAGTAGAGGTTTCAAATAAAATCGAGACGTTAAAATCAAGTTAGATAGTGATTATACTGATGCTGTTTGAATTTTCAAAAGAAAATTTTTACAGATCAGCATATACTGACGAAATCAAACTTCTGAAATTTGCAAACCTGATTTCCGTTAGTATAATCAATCAGCAAACTTTCCTTAAATTTGCATTTCTTATATGTTTAAAAAACAAAAGTGAACATGCAGAAAACGGAAGTTTATAAGCCAAAAAATCACATACGAATTGTTACCGCTGCATCCTTATTCGATGGCCATGATGCCGCCATCAATATAATGCGGAGAATTATTCAGGCCACAGGCGTGGAGGTAATACATCTTGGCCATAACCGGTCGGTGCAGGAAATTGTTGATTGTGCGCAGCAGGAGGATGCTCAGTCCATTGCCATTACGTCTTACCAGGGAGGGCATATTGAGTTCTTTAAATATATGTATGACCTTCTAAAAGAAAAAGGTTGTGCCCATATTAAAATTTTTGGTGGGGGTGGAGGTGTAATTCTTCCTGATGAGCAAAAAGATCTTCATGAATACGGGATTGAAAGGATTTATTCGCCGGATGATGGCCGTGAGATGGGTCTTCAGGGGATGATCAACGATTTGGTTCAAAGGTCTGATTTCCCAACAGGAAAAGGAATTAAAACGGATGTTAAAGAGATTGAAAAGAAAGATATTAATGCAATTGCACATCTGATTTCAGCTTGTGAAAATAATCCGGATGAAGCCCAAAAAATAGTAGATCAGCTCAAGAAAAAAAATAAAAAATCTCCGGTTCTTGGCATCACCGGAACGGGTGGCTCAGGAAAATCCTCTATGGTGGATGAGATTGTTAGAAGGTTTTTAACCGTATATCCTGAAAAGACGATTGCAATAATATCAGTTGATCCTTCAAAACGGAAGACGGGAGGCGCCCTTCTTGGGGACAGGATAAGGATGAATGCGATTAATAATTCAAGGGTATATATGAGGTCTCTTGCAACCCGGCAATCGAATCTTGCCATGTCGAGATATGTTAAAGATGCTGAATCCATTGTTCAGGCTGCCGGATATGATCTTATTATTTTGGAAACTTCGGGGATTGGGCAATCAGATACAGAGATTATTGATCATAGCGACCTTTCTCTTTATGTAATGACACCCGAATATGGAGCAGGCACACAACTGGAAAAAATTGATATGCTTGATTTTGCCGATCTGATTGCTTTAAATAAGTTTGATAAAAGAGGTGCGCTTGATGCACTCAGGGATGTTAAAAAACAATACCAGCGTAATCATCTGTTGTGGGATAAAAATCCTGACGAGATGCCTGTATATGGTACTATTGCCTCCCAGTTTAATGATCCCGGCGTAAACGAATTATTTAACGCATTGATAAGTAAGATTAAAGAGAAAACAGGAGTAGTCTTTGAGTCTGAAATTGAAGAATCAGATGATGTGCCGGAAAAGATTTTTATTATACCTCCAAATCGTACAAGATATCTTTCAGAGATTTCAGATACCGTAAGAAATTATAATAATTGGTCAGAAGATCAGTCTGAAATTGCTCAAAAGCTTTATGCCATCAGAGAATCGATCAATTCATTAAATTATGACACAGACGATGGCCGTCAAGCAATAAAAACCCTTGAGGAACAGTATAAAAAGTTTGAATTAGATCTGGACGGTCATAACAAAGAGATTTTAGAAAAATGGGGAGAAAAGGTTCGCTCATATAAAGCAAAATATTTTGTTTTTAAAGTTAGGGATAAAGAATTTAAACTTGCAACACACTCAGAGTCACTGTCGCATTTACAAATCCCAAAAATATCTTTACCAAAATACAAAGGCTGGGGCGACATTTTAATATGGAATCTTCGGGAGAATGTTCCCGGGGAATTTCCTTTTGCTTCAGGCGTATTTCCTTTTAAGCGTGAGGGAGAAGACCCAACTAGGATGTTTGCCGGAGAAGGTGGCCCCGAAAGAACGAATAAACGTTTTCATTATGTATCACTTGGATTGCCGGCGAAGCGACTCTCAACGGCATTTGACTCAGTAACACTTTATGGTGAGGATCCGGATCGCAGACCGGACATATATGGTAAAATTGGAAACTCCGGGGTTTCAATATCCTGCCTTGATGATGCAAAAAAACTTTATTCCGGATTTAATTTAACAGATCCGAAAACATCTGTTTCAATGACAATCAATGGTCCGGCCCCGATTATGGTGGGATATTTTATGAATGCTGCAATTGATCAACAATGTGAAATTTTTATACATCAAAATGGATTAATTAAAGAAACAGAAAAGAAGATTAATAAATTCTATGAAGAATGGGGGTCAAAACGACCTCAATACCAGGGGAAGTTACCTGAAGGTAATAATGGCTTAGGATTGATGTTACTTGGTATAACCGGTGATAAAGTTTTGCCTAAAGAGGTTTATGAAAAAATAAAGGCAGACACCCTGTGTAATGTCAGGGGGACAGTCCAGGCTGACATTCTAAAAGAAGACCAGGCACAAAATACATGTATTTTTTCCACTGACTTTTCGATAAAATTAATGGGCGACATTCAGCAATATTTTACTGCGAATAATGTCAGAAACTTTTATTCTGTTTCAATTTCGGGATATCATATTGCAGAAGCAGGGGCTAATCCGATTTCACAGTTAGCCTTTACTTTAGCTAATGGATTTACCTATGTTGAATATTATTTGTCCAGAGGAATGGACATTAATTTATTCGCGCCGAACCTTTCATTCTTTTTCTCTAATGGTATTGATCCGGAATACTCAGTGATGGGTCGCGTTGCCAGGTTGATTTGGGCAAAAGCAATGAAACTAAAATATGGAGCCAATGACAGGTCACAAAAACTCAAATATCATATCCAAACCTCTGGTCGCTCGCTTCATGCTCAGGAAATAGACTTTAACGATATAAGAACCACATTACAAGCTTTGTATGCAATATATGATAATTGCAATTCTTTGCATACAAATGCATATGACGAGGCAATTACAACTCCCACAGAAGAGTCGGTACGTCGTGCTATGGCTATTCAGATGATCATAAACCATGAATTAGGACTGGCTAAAAATCAAAATCCCTTGCAAGGCTCATTTATTATTGAGGAATTGACCGATTTAGTGGAAGAGGCTGT
Source organism: Bacteroidales bacterium (assembly GCA_021106665.1). Lineage (GTDB taxonomy): Bacteria > Bacteroidota > Bacteroidia > Bacteroidales > JAADJA01 > JAADJA01. The sequence goes on along the minus strand of JAIOTR010000344.1, from coordinate 7,918 downwards.
TCTTTCTGAGTTTGATAAACTCACCGAAAGAGGAGGTGTTTTGGGGGCTATGGAAACCATGTATCAGCGAAGTAAAATTCAGGAAGAATCATTGTATTATGAAGAGCTGAAACATTCCGGTAAGTTACCGATCATGGGGGTTAATACATTTTTATCATCAAAAGGATCTCCCACTACAATTCCTGGAGAAGTCATCAGGGCAACAAAAAAGGAGAAAGAATACCAGATTTCTATGCTAAAAGAATTGCATAGAACTTATGACAATGAAACCAGGCAATGGTTGCAGAATTTAAAAGACAGTGCTGTCCGGAATGAGAATGTTTTTGAAGCGCTGATGGAAACTACAAAATTTGCTTCTATTGGCCAGATTACTAATTCGCTGTTTAATGTTGGTGGTCAGTATAGAAGAAGTATGTAAACCACGAGTAACGAAAATTGGTAACAAATTTTAAAGTTGTATTCAATGATTGACAAAGACATTTTAGTCATTTATCCCGAAACTACTTCAACACAAATAGCACTTTATAAAGGGAAAACCCTGCTATTTTTAAAAAATATCAAGCACAAACAGGATGATTTGGACAAATTTGTCAGTCTGGCTGACCAATTAGAATTTCGAGCTAACGTAATATTCAACGAATTAAAAGATAATGATGCCAGCCTTGAGCAGATAGAGATCGTCGTGGGCAGAGGAGGATTGTTGAAGCCTGTAAATGCTGGTGTTTATGAAGTAAACGAAAAGATGGTACATGATTTAAAAACAGGCGTTGAAGGCATTCACTATACAAATCTTGGGGGATTAATAGCTTTTGAAATAGCGCAAAAAGTAAATGCGAAACCAATTCTTGCTGACCCTGTATCTGTTGATGAAATGGATGAAATTGCCAGGGTATCAGGACATGCCCTTATTGAACGAAAATCGATTTTTCATTCCTTAAACCAGAAGTTTTTTGCAAGAAAATACGCAAAAGCCCATCACAGGAATTATAAGGAATTATCCTTAATAATGGTTACTGTGGGCATGGGAGGCATAACTGTTGCTGCCCATAAAAATGGAAAAGTTGTTGATGTTAATAATGCGTATGACGGAGAAGGTCCGTTTTCTGTTAAGCGTACCGGATCATTGCCTGTAGGAGATTTACTTCGATTAGCTTATTGTGGAAAATACACTGAAGATGAGTTGTTGGTGATGTTGACAAAAGAGGGTGGCTATGTATCATATCTTGGAACGGGGGATTTAAATGAAATTGATGCCTTAATGGCAAAGGGTGATGAAATGGCGCTATTTATTTCAGATGCTTGCGCTTACCAGGTTTCTAAAGAAATAGGGGCGATGTATGCTGTGCTGGAGGGAAATGTAGATGCAATCATTTTATCGGGAAATATTTTCCACAGTGAACGCTTTTTAAGTAATGTAAAGAACAGGGTAGGAAAAATTGCCGAATTTGCATTATACCCAAGTGTAAATGATATTGAGGCTCTGGCTGAAAATGCATACCTTGTTATGAGGGGTGAGCTTGAAATTCAGGAATATAAATAAAAGCCCCTGATTTTAATACCAGGGGCTTCCTTAAAAAATAATCTTTAAATTATTTTATAAATACTTTCTCGGTAACAAATTGATCTCCGGTTTGTGCTTTTACAACATAATATCCTGTTCCTGCATTAACTTCAATCCGTGTAATTGTTTCGCCGGTTGAATGTTTCCTGGCTACCTCTCTACCCATCATATCGTAAATAACAATATCGCCATTACTGATCTCTGGAATTTGCACATAAACAATATTTTCATTTGAATAGATATTTACCCCAGCATTGGTTATGTCGTTGACATCTGTTTTGCTGTTTTTGAAGTGCAGATTAAATCGGTGTTTCTTATCAGAAGGGGTTGCTTCAAATTGATATACATCTTTCAACGTAAGAACCGTGAGGGTGTTTTCCATTAAATCTTCTAAAACAACCTGCATCTCACTTGCAGTGATGCTATTTGATAATGATAATTCAGTTGCACTTAAACTAAAGCTTCCTTCAACCCCAACTTCAAATCCAATAGGAATGATGAGGTCGTGATGAAGTTTTGGCAATACACTTACTGAGAATAATTCATCTTCATTAATAATAGCATAGATTTGCGGCGACTCAGTATAACCCCAGCGCTTTTCAAGGTCAAACATTGGATCATAGCCCGATGTTGCTCCTGGAATGAATTGTAATAAAACAGCATCAGAATCATCATTTCCATCCACACGCAAACGAATAGTCTCATTCATTTCAATGCCAGAGCCCTTGTAAAATGATTGAGAACTATATTTTCTTTCACTTTGAGGAATTGTTAATGAAGCAGAAGCGCTTGTTGCTCTTACCCAAAATCCCTGCGTAGAGGGGATAATACCATTAGCCATGCTACCAGCAAGAGGCCATCCCGTTCCGGTAAGTGCATTATAACACTCATCGTTGCCATTATTATGCACACAAGCCCACTCACTTAAATCAGCTTTTGTCCACAAGCTATTCCATTGTAGTGGTGAAGGATATGGGTTTCCTAATAAATTCCATCCAGATGCCGGGCTTGATGGTGTATAGCTTAGACTTCCTATTGGATAATCTACATTGGCATTAAGCGTTCCGGCAAAGTTAACTGTAGTTGGTCCAGTAAGGTCATTTGATGCCCATGCTGAATACCCTTGTGTTACATTCATAGGCATTGTAATTGGGTTTACCAAGTAAGTCCATGTATCTGTCGGTTCATTATATTCTTTCAAATAAATATTCATATATATTCCTATTTCAGCATCACTGATAGGTGGTGAAACTAAGTGCCACATCTCAGAGGTTAAATATTGCTGAACGGTTGTTGTTCCGCTTACATTAAATGTTCCATTATCAAGTAAAGACGCCGTTCCTGTAGCATCGGCTGAAAGGAATGCATCTCCAGCAACATTTAATATTTCCTCTGGGTCTACTCTTAAATGAGCATTTGTTTCTAAGTTTAAATCACCATTAATATACAATGGATACCATGAAGTATTCCAAAGAATTGCCCTAACGCCATTTTCCACAACAAGATCATGAAAAAATACATTTGCATTTTGAATAATAATTTGTATAGAATCAATAATTCCTCCACAATGAACGGCACCTCCGGTTGCATGCCAGGTGGACCCATCAAAAAATCTAAAATAGTTATATACGGTTAATGATCCAGAGCTCATATATCCACCAGATCCATCATCAAATGTTATATCACCGTATCCAAAATAATCATAATTATTTGTAACGGTTCCTCCAAAAATGTATAAATTACCACCGTATTCAACCTGTAAGTCGTCTCCAATGAATAAAGTTCCCCCTGTCTCGATAGTTACATTTCCATAAACGATCATATCACTAGCCTGATAAACCTCAACCTCTCCACCATCTTCAATTGACATGCTTTTACATCTGTATGCCCCAATTGAGGCGTTCACAACTAATGAATCAATAAGAACAGGATAGTTTGGTGCGCCACCTGGAATAATAACGTCAATGTTTTCATCCGGAGTGAACCCCGAATCCCAGTTGTTGGGGTTATTCCAGTCACTTGAAGCGGCTCCTGTCCAGGTATACTGGTAGCTCCAAGAACCTTCTTGAATACCAAAATCATCTATGCTCCAGTATCCATCAGTACCAAAGAAAACAAATCCACCACTTACTTCCCACCAGAAAAGTAACCGGTTGGCGCCATCTGCCCAGGAGGATATATCATATTCCTGCCAACCTTCTTCTGATGCAGTGCCAACGTCCCACTGGTCAATAGTATAAATCGTTACGCCTCCATCAGGGCTGCCATAAAATGTTCCATCCTGAAATGCAAACAAGCCTGTTGTTGCTAGCCAGTAATGGTAAAATCTCACATGAATATTTGTATTCGATATTACATCAAAACAAGTAGAATAAACGTTTCCATTACTTGAACCAGAGATTGTTCCATAAACATGATTTCCTGTTGGAGGTGACGATCCTTCCCAGTTTGTGCTTATTGCCCAGGTGTTGGCATTATCAGTACTCCAGTCAGTTGGCCATGCTCCGGAAGCATTAAAGTCTTGATAGTAAGGAATAGATACACAATTAAATACTGGCTCATAAACATTAATATCATCTATTGCGATGTCACTTCGATTACCATTACCAATGTCTGCCATGAAGCCAATATATACATTATCTAACGAGCTATAATCCGAGAGATTTATAATAACTTTATGCCACAGATTTCCCTGGTTGCCCGTAATGTTCCAAAGATTTGTCCAGTTTGAGCCTCCATCTGTAGAAACATAAACATTAAGGGTTCCCATTTGGTCTCCAAAAAGGGTAAATCCATTGTACATGTGATAATAGAACTCAAATTTTGGTTCCGTTAAACCAGCGGAATTAAAATTGAATTCGGCATATAATCCCGCGTTATCATTATTATTTCCATTGGCTTCAGCATAGGCGTACCATGTTCCCTCAAACGCGGCGCTTGGGCCAGTTAAAAAGGATGGTGTTCCGTTTTCATTTCTGTCCCAGTCGAAATCATCACCGGTGTATTGCTGCCATTCACCAAAACTTGTTTCAAATCCTTCTGAATAAGGAAAAGTAGACACCTGAGCATAATTTTGAGAAATAAATATTGCACAGAATAAAATTGTTAGGGAAATTCTAAACCTTTTCATAGTTTTAAATATTTAGTTAATAGTTCTTCCAAATTAAAGAGATAAACTTGGCGGTTGATTAATGCAAATATACACAGAGATTACATAATTACCAAAATATTTTTAATAAAAGTACTAAATTAACAAATTATTAACTCGAGTATTATTGCGAATAAGTTGGATTTTAACATCCAAATGTTAATTATTCCGTAAACTAAAGAAAAATGGTCTTTATTTGGATTTTACTTTTGACGATAGATTTGGTGCATAATTAATAAATAGAATGACCAAGAGAAGTATATTAATAATATTTGGACTTGCAGTTATTGGTGTTGTTATTTTGATTTCGGGCAACGAAAAAACGGAGAATAATAATTTCAAGATGACGAATAAAGTTAGTGATAGCCTTTATTACAATGTTCAGGAAATTTGTAATACATCAAAAGCATATAGACTTGATAGTATCTTTAACAGGTATAATAAAAGAGGTATTTTTAATGGCGCCGTTCTTTACGGTGAACGTGGAAATATAATTTTCAATAAAGCTTACGGGTTTAGCAACTTCAGGAAAAAAGAATTGCTAACAACCACGTCTTCATTTCAACTGGCCTCGGTTTCCAAAATGTTTACAGCCATGGCCATAATGATATTAATAGAAAAGGATAAATTATCCTATGATGATTCTTTAACTAAATATATACCCGAATTTCCTTATTCGGGTATAACTATACGTCAATTGTTGCAGCATCGGACGGGCTTACCAAGGTATATGTCTTTAACTGATAAGCATTGGGATATTAACAAGCCTATCAATAATAAGGATGTAATTCAACTTTTTGTTGAATACAAACCTGAAAGGTATTACAGGCCAGATGAGTGCTTTCATTATTGCAATACCAATTATATTTTGTTGGCCTCTATTGTCGAAAGGATTTCAAAAAAATTCTTTGATGTTTTTGTTAAAGAAAATATATTTGACCCCCTGTCCATGGACAATTCATTTGTATATAACCTTCGTGGAGATACTGCCATCTCGTATCGGGTGCAGGCAGGGACTCCCGGATATAGAAGTAGGGGGTGGCGAATGATTGAAGTTGGGGATTACTATTTAAACGGAGTAATGGGTGATAAAGGTGTTTATTCAACCGTTGAAGATCTTTTTAAATTCAACCAGGCGTTGGATTCCGGAGCCTTGGTGAGCACGTCTTCGCTCAAAGAGGCGTTTAATCCTGGTAGCCCACAATTAAATAGCCAAAAGGACAATTATGGTTTTGGTTGGAGGATCAAAACAAAAATGGACAGTACGGCCTATCATTTTGGGTGGTGGAAGGGCTTCAGGACATACTATATCAGGGATATGAAAAATGAGCGGGTTTTAATTGCATTGACCAATACACATAATGGTATATCATCAAAAGTTTTTTGGGATATTATTCAAGAAAATCTCGATTCCGATGAATTATTAGAAGTGTATCACCAACTTGAATAAAAAGAACAATCCTATTGGTTTAATACAAGTTTAAATCCAATCCCATGCACATTAATCAGCTCAATATTTGGATCATCCTTCAAATACTTTCGTAGTTTGGTAACGTAAACATCCATGCTTCGGGCGTTAAAATAACTATCATCAAGCCATATTTTCTTAAGGGCAATACTTCGATCAAGTACCTCATTGATATTATCACAGAGCATTTTTAATAATTCTGACTCTTTGGACGTAAGCTTCTGTTCTCTGCTGTTGATTTTTAATATTTGCCGGTTATAGTCGAAATTAAATTTACCTATTTCATAAAAATTTCTGCTGGCATCCAGTGTTTTACTTTCGGTTGTCCTTCTTATAATAGCCCTCATTCTCATCAACAACTCTTCCATGCTGAATGGTTTGGTAAGGTAGTCATCCGCTCCTATCTCAAACCCCTTTAGCTTGTCCTCTTGCATAGACCTGGCTGATAGAAAAAGAATTGGAATTTTTTTATCGATCTGCCTGATCTCTTTTGCTAAAGTAAAACCATCTTTTATCGGCATCATTACATCTACAATACAAAAATCGTATTTGTCTTTTCTGAAGCTATCATAAGCTTCTTTTCCGTTAACACAAAGTGTTGTTGGAAATCCTTTGGCGTTCAAATAGGAAGTCAATATCGTTCCCAGGTTTTTATCGTCTTCTGCAAGAAGTACTTTAATTTGCTCGTTGTTCATACTTATCCGGCTGTTTTATTGTTTATCGATAAATATATAATAAAATTTGTTCCTTTATTCAGTTCGCTTTCAAGTGTGATTTTGCCGCTATGCTGTTCAATAATGGTTTTAACATAACTAAGTCCCAACCCAAAGCCCTTTACATTGTGAACGTTGCCCGTAGGAATCCTGTACAATTTTTCAAATATTTTTTTCTGATTAGCCTTGCTTATCCCTGTTCCATTATCTTTAACCGAGATCAAAATTCCACTATATGAATTTTCTGTTGAAATTAAAATTTCAGGAGTGACCGGCGAATATTTGTTCGCATTGTCCAAAAGGTTAAAAATAACATTGGTAATATGTACCTTGTCTGCTTCAACTGTAAAGGAGTCAGCTCGAAGTTGGGTTTTAATGCTTCCGCCTTTTTTCTCAACCTGAAGATGAATGTTATTAATAGTTTCTATAATTATAGCATGAATATCTATAAGCTCCTTTTTCAAAATGACCTGGCCCTTTTCTAAAGATGCAGATTGTAATATCCGTTCAGCCATGTTTCCGAGCCGGCTGTTTTCCTCGCTGATCACATTAATATAATTATTGTAGAGGCTATCTGATTTGATTATGTCCTTATCACCCAATGCTTCACAGGCTAAAGAGATAGTGGAAATAGGTGTTTTGAATTCGTGGGTCATATTATTAATAAAGTCGTTTTTTATATCCGATATCTTTTTCTGTTTTAAAATAGTAATAACAGTATACGCAAACGACAAAATAATAATGATAATGAAAACGATTGAAGTAGATAATATTTGCCACAACTGTGTAATAAGAAAGCGTTTTTCATTTGGGAAAAAGATCATTAAATAATCCGGGCTACTGAACATATCTGTCGGAAATAAAGCAAATGTGAAGCCCTTGTTTAATAGTTCTTTGGGATATTTGCCTGTTTTTTGAATGGGCATAAAATTTCGAGCCGGACTAAAAACACCAAATTCAAACTCAGTGTTGATTCCCTTTGTTTTCAATTCATCTGAAATTAAAGAGTCAAGCTGTACCGGATTTAT
>JAIOTR010000261.1 GCA_021106665.1 Bacteroidales bacterium | reverse complement strand
CAACTTTTGCCGGAGGAGCAAATGGGGATGGTGTATTATTTGAATTTGACCTGCAAACTGACACATACACTGTCAAAGTGGACTTTGAAGAGGTAAGCAAAGGTGACACGCCAACCGGTAGCTTGTCTCAAGCTACAAATGGGAAGCTTTACGGAACAACTCTCGAAGGAGGAATAAATGATATGGGAGTGCTTTTTGAGTATGATCCGGCAACAAATGTTTTTGCTAAACTTGTTGACTTTAATGGTGTAAATAATGGCGCCTTACCTTATGAAAGTGTATTTCAAGCTTCTAATGGGAAACTATATGGTATGACGTTAGAGGGTGGCACCAATAATTTTGGTGTAATTTACAAATATGATCTTGTTACACAAAACCTCACCAAAGAAATTGATTTTGATGGTTTCGGTAATGGTGCTTCTCCTTCTGGTAAATTATTACAAGCTTCCAATGATAAGCTTTATGGGATGACTTCATCGGGCGGTACAAATAATTTTGGTGTTCTCTTTGAATATGACTTTGCAACAAGTACTTATACCAAGAAATTGGATTTTAATGGTATAATGTATGGCGCAAATCCTCCCGGAAGCCTTATTGAAATATCGGATGGTATGCTTTATGGAATGACTATCACTGGTGGAGTCGAAGATAAGGGGATACTGTTTAAGTATGATCCCGGTGATGAAACCTTTACAAAATTACTTGATTTCTACGGTTTAGATTTTGGGGAAAATCCTTATGGTAGTCTAGTCGAAGCAACGAATGGAAAATTGTTTGGAACGACCAGGTCAGGAGGAGAAATGGATAAGGGTATATTATTCGAGTATGATCCTGTTAACGGCATCTTTTTGAAAAAGTTTGATTTTCTTAGATCGCCTGAAGGATCGACCCCTTATGGCAGCTTATTGCAAGCTTCTAATGGAAAAGTATATGGCCTGACCAGCGAAGGAGGAGATAATCATTCAGGTACTATTTTTGAATATGACCCGGTTGCCAAAACCTACTCAGTAATTTATGATTTCGACTGGTATAATACAGGAGGTTCTCCCAGGGGTAGTTTGATACAGGCATCCAATGGCAACCTATATGGAATGACAAATTATGGTACCGCTTCCAGTTATGGTGCTTTGTTTGGATACGACCCGGTAACAAATACCTATACAAAATTACATGATTTTGACGGCATAAATTATGGTTCTAATCCTTATGGTAACCTGCTTCAAGCTTCGAATAACAAATTATATGGCCTCACATATCATGGAGGTATAAATGACGATGGTGTCTTGTTTGAATTTGATCTGAATACTAACACTTTTACAAAAATGTTCGATTTTCAAGAATCAAACTACGGTAGTTGGCCTATGGGGAATTTAACAGAAGCTGCAAACGGAAAATTATATGGAATGACTTATAGAGGAGGCTCATTTAATAAAGGTGTTTTGTTTGAATACGATCCTGTTACTTATAATTATGCAGTAAAAATTAATTTTGACGAAACAAATATGGGATCTCATCCTCGTGGTAGTTTAATACAAGTTGGTGATAACAAATTATACGGACTTACTTCAAGCGGTGGAGTGAACAGCAGTGGAGTACTTTTCATTTTTGATGCCGGGAATGCTTCATACACAAAACTCCTGAATTTTGATGGAGAAAATTATGGAGCAGGGCCTCAGGGTACTTTAATGCTGGCTTCAAATAATAAACTATATGGCATGACATCCTGGGGAGGAATATATGGATATGGGGTAATCTTTGAATATGATCAGACATCCGGCGTTTTTTCAAAAATATTCGATTTTTCCGATTACAAAAATCACCCCGGAAGCGGATATTTAACTGAAATCATGAATACCGGTGATATTACTGAATTTGGGCAAGAGTTGGTTGAAATGCATATTTTCCCCAATCCGGTGGAAAATATATTTACCCTTGAAGTAAGCGGTATGGATAAAGAAATTGAGGTATTTATTTACGATCTTTCCGGAAGGCTTTTATTTGAAGATAAGATGGTAAACCTGAATAATGATCAACTGCGAAAACAGTATAACATAACGTACTTATCAAAAGGTATTTACACCATCAGGTTAACAGACCATAAAAAAGTTGCTGTAAGTAAAATTGTTATTCAGTAATATATTTAATCTTTGTTTTTTACTTTTGTTAATCAAATAACAATTCACATTTTTGAAAATGCATTTTTGATTTTTAGATAATTCGATATAATGGCTATAAAAAAACTCGATAGCATATTCAGACCGAAACGTATTGCATTGATCGGTGTTTCAAATGACGCAAATAGCGTTGGAGGAATCACCTTAAGAAACTTGATCAGTGCTGGTTATAACGGTGTAGTTTACCCGGTTAATCCAAAAAGGGAAGCAGTACTGGGAATTCCTTGTTTTCCTGATGTTAAAAGTTTACCAAAAACACCCGACCTGGCTGTAATTATGACTGCAGCAAGTTCGGTTCCCCAAATTATTGATGAGTGCGGTGAAGCAGGAATTCATGGGGTGATAATCATGTCAGCAGGTTTTAAGGAAGTTGGAGAAGAGGGAAAAGTGCTTGAAGATAAGGTTAAAGAAAAGGTAAAGAGTTATCCTGATATGCGGGTGATTGGCCCCAACTGTCTGGGTATTTTAGTTCCTGGATTAAGTATGAATGTCAGCTTTGCTTCAGGATTACCCAAAAAAGGGCATGTAGCTTTTATTTCTCAGTCAGGAGCTTTATGTACTTCCGTCCTCGACTGGGCAGAGGAAGCCAATGTGGGATTTTCTTATTTTGTTTCCATCGGTAACTCGATGGATGTTAATTTCGGTGATTTGATCGATTATTTCGGCCAGGACCCTAACACCAAATCCATAGTACTGTATGTAGAATCCATTACCAATGCCCGGGCATTTATGTCGGCAGCCCGTGCATTTGCCCGGAAAAAGCCCATTATCGTTTATAAATCGGGTCGTTTTCCTGAATCTGCAAAAGCCGCTGCTTCGCATACAGGGGCAATGGCTTCAGAAGATGCCATATACGATGCTGTCTTCAAACGGGCAGGATTAACGCGGGTTTATAACATTGGAAATATTTTTGATTTTACTGACCTTATTGGAAGAAGAAGAGCTCCCAAAGGATCAGGGTTGGCTATTGTTACCAATGCAGGTGGACCAGGTGTAATGGCCACTGACAGATTAATTTCCCAGGGTGGAAAACTCGTTGAATTAACTGATGAAACCATAAGTAAACTAAACGAATATTTGCCACCATTTTGGTCACATGGGAATCCGGTTGATGTATTAGGAGATGCTACTCCGGAAAGATTTTCAGGCGCTACTGAAATTGTATTAAAGGATGAGAATGTAAATGCAGTTCTGGTTATTCTCACACCTCAGGCAATGACAAAACCTACCGAAATCGCAGAGGCAATTACAAAATTGTCTCAATCCAGTTCAAAGCCTATCATGGCTGCCTGGTTGGGTGGTGCAAGTATGCGGAAAGGTATTTCGGTATTTAATAATGCTGGAATAGCAGTTTATGAAACACCTGAACAGGCAATTGGCGCTTTTACAACCTTATCAGATTACTCCAAAAATTTGAATATGCTATATGAAACTCCCCGTGAAATTCCTGTTTCATTTACTTATGACAGAACTGAGTTGAGAAATAAATACCTGAATGAAGTTTTTCCAAAAAACAAAATCCTCACCGAAGATGACTCAAAAATGCTCATCAATGATTACGGTATTCAAACAACACATCCGAAAGTTGCCAGGAATGCAGATGAAGCAGTGGAAATTGCAAAGGAAAAGGGTTATCCTGTTGTCATGAAGATCCATTCACCTGAAATTACACATAAGTCTGAAGTAGGAGGTGTTGTATTAAGTCTGGAAAATGAAGATATGGTTCGTGCTACATTTAATGGAATGATGGAACATGTAAGAAAGTTGATGCCTGATATTGAAATAGAAGGGGTAACGGTTCAAAAAATGATAGATACCAAAGATGCAGTTGAATTGATATTGGGGATTAAAAAGGATCCGGTATTTGGAACTGTAATGTTGGTTGGAATGGGTGGTATTACTGCCGAATTGTTTGAAGATAAAAGATTGGAATTTCCTCCTTTGAATGAACAATTGGCTCATCAAATGTTAAGATCCCTCAAAATATACCCACTACTGACTGGATATAGGGGAAGCAAACCAAAAAATTTAGATAAACTCATTGAAGTCCTCATAAGGATTTCATACCTCGCTGCCGATTATCCCGAAATTGAAGAACTGGATATCAATCCGATCATTGTTGGTCCGGAAGATGTGATGGCTTTGGATGCAAGAATTGTTGTGGATGAAGAAATGCTTGGTAAAGAAACAAAAGATTACGCTCACCTGATCCTACGACCATATCCTGAAAGGTATATTAAATCAGGAAAACTCAGTGATGGAACCAATGTGATATTGCGGCCTATCAAACCTGAAGATGAACCCCTTTGGCTCGAATTGTTAGGAAGCTGCTCGAAGGAATCCATCTATCACAGGTTCAGATATGATTTTTATTTTGATTCACATGAAGTTGCCACCCAGTTCTGCTTTATTGACTATGACCGTGAGATGGCAATCGTAGCTGAAATTGAGGAGAAAGGAAGAAAAAAACTTATTGGAGTTGGCCGACTAATTGGTGATCCTGATGTGGAAGTTGCGGAGTATGCCGTATTGATCACTGATGCATGGCAACATAAAGACCTGGGGCAAATTCTTACCAATTATTGTTTGGAGATTGCACAGCATACAGGTATCAAACGTGTAGCTGCTGAAACAACCAAGGACAACAAAGCCATGATCGCAGTATTTAAAAAGCTTGGCTTTAAAGTAAATTTTAATGATGATACAACTGTATCGGTTGCAAAGGATTTAAAATAAAGAAAGCGTGAATGAATCACGCTTTCTATTATTTATTAGGTTCCTCATTGGAATCTCTGGCATCAAGCAGGGGAATAACCGAAGACATTTCAAAATCAATTAAAATATCAATTTTATTTTCTGCCTGAAAATACATCAGTGTTTTTTCTGGAGATAGAACTTTCTGGAATTTTTTGTAATATACCTTTTTCAATTTTAGAATTTCAGTATCATAAGCAAACATCCTTTTCATTAAGTCATTTGCTTTTTCACCACCCATATTTTCATAATTTTCTGAAAACTCATTTATTATTTTCAGGTATTTTGTATTGACTGTATAAAGTTTCCCCTGGAATTCATTATACAATGCCCAGAATGGCTCTGATTCTTCCTGGGTTAAACTCATTACCTCTGCTATCATTGCTTTCTTTTCTGTTTTAAGTGCAGCACGGGTAACTTCCAAATAATCATTGGCTTGTTGAGCATATGACATGATGCCGAATCCGATAATTGCAATCAATAAGAATAATTTTTTCATAGTGTTTATATTTAAAGTGATTAATTATTAATGTTCATTAACAAGTAAAACTCCAAATGGTTCACATATTCCTTGATTATTTATGTTGATCTATTATCTCACAAATACTTTTAAATATGTCATCGATACCTCCTATGCCTTCAACGGATTTGAATTTACCCTTTTCAGTATAAAATTCAATCAGTGGTTGCGTTTGATCATTATAAATACTTATACGGTTTTCAATTACTTCTTTGGTATCGTCTTTTCTGCCTTCTAATTCAGCTCTTTTTAGTAAGCGGGTTAAGATTTCATCATCATTCACTTCCAAAGCTAAAACCAGAGATACTGACTCCTCTCTTTTGTTTAACATCATATCAAGGTCGTGCGCTTGTTGTGTAGTTCTTGGGAAACCATCAAATACAAAACCTGATACATTTGGATACTGATCCATTGCATCTTCCAGGATTTCTATCAACAATTCATCCGGTACAAGCTCACCTTTCTCAATAATGCCCTGGACTTTTAATCCCAGTTCTGTTTTTTCCCGAATGTTTTTCCTGAAAATATCACCTGTTGAGATATGTGCGAACCCATATTTTTCAGCAATTTTAATTGATTGGGTTCCTTTTCCCGAACCCGGGGGGCCAAATAAAATAAAATTAAACATGTTATAAATTTTAATAATGGTTTGTTATTTTGCTCTCGATGCAAAAATAAATTAAAACCACAATAATTATAATTAAATTTGTTTCTAAATTTTTTGGGAGTTTAATTTGAGAATATTTCAACAACAGGATTCAGTTATCGATAAAAATCAGTTTGCCGGATCATCCATATTTATTGATTCTTTAAATGGGATTAATAGTAATGCTGTAGCAACAATTGATTCTGTTTCATCCGATTCGTCCGCGGTAATTCAGGATACTATATTAGATTCACGCATTGCCCAACAGTCAATGTTCACAACCCATCAGCTTCAGGTTAACGATTTTCAACCATCCTTTAAGAACTATATAAGCTATGATTGGATTACAATTCATCTGATAGTTTGCCTTTTGCTATTGGGATGGACACGAGTGTATTTTGGAAAACGTTTAAAACAAATTCTAAAGGCGTTTTTTTCTGTTAGGCAAACGAATACACTTATTAGAGAAGGAAATATTTTCAGGGAGCGCATTTCCATACCATTGCTTATTATTTATCTTGTTTCTTTCTCCTTATTGATTTATCTCGCTTTTGTAGAATTACTACAGGGTTCTTTTTTTGATTTCACGGGTGTTCAATTATTTTCCGTAATAATGCTATTTGTACTAATTTCATGGTTTATTAAAAATGTTGTTTTGAATTTTGTCGGCTTTGTTTTTAGAAATAATTTGATATTATCTGACTATATCTACACCAATTTTATTTTTAATGTTCTCATTGGGTTAATTTTAATGCCCGTGATCATTATTTCTATTTATATATCAGCTAAGGAAATAATTTATTTTGGGATCTTATTATGGCTGCTAACTCACCTTTACAGACTTGTAAGGGAGTTATTTACAGGATTATCTTATGTAGAATTTTCTTTGTTTTATAGAATTTTATATCTTTGCACCCTCGAAATCATACCATTGTTAGTGCTTACAAAACTGGCAATGAGTTACTTGGCTTAAATGTATAACGATTTTAAAGGCTATATCAGGCCTTTATGTTAAAATGGGGGAAACAGAAGGTGAAAGTAAAAAAAATTCTTGTATCACAGCCACAGCCGGTCGATGTTGAAAGATCACCTTACGGTGAGCTTACTCAAAAGCACAAAGTTAATATCGATTTTCGAAAATTTATTAAAATTGAAGGTGTTACAGCCAGTAATTTCAGAAGAGACAAAGTCTACATTCAAAACCATACGGCTATAATTTTTACAAGTAGGAATGCGGTTGATCATTTCTTTAGAATTGCAAAGGACATGAGGGTCGAAATTCCTGATTCGATGAAATATTTCTGTATTTCTGAAGCTACTGCTTTTTATCTTCAAAAATATGTTCAGTACAGGAAAAGAAAAATATTCAACGGAAAGCAAAACTTTAATGACTTAATTGAGATTATCAAAAAACACAAGGATGAAAAATTCCTTCTCCCATGCTCTGATATCCACAAATTAAGCCTCATTAAAGTTCTTGATACAAACAAAATTAATTATACCAAGGCTGTTATTTATAAAACCCTTGCAAGCGATCTTTCGGATGTCGACATTGAAGGCTATGATTTGTTGGTCTTCTTCAGTCCTGCCGGTGTAAAGTCTTTGTATAAAAATTTTCCCGAGTTCAAACAGAATCATACTTTGATTGGCGCTTTTGGACCAACAACCATAAAAGCAGTAAAAGAAACAGGATTAAAGGTAGATGTTGTTGCTCCTACAAAAACGGCATTATCAATGACTGTAGCAATTGACCAGTACCTGCAGAAATTGAATAAAAAGTAATTACATCAATTCAAAATGATACCATAATCCCTTGACCGGGTATTTCATGCAAACCTTCAAAAAAGAAGAACGTTTATCCAGAAAAAAAATAGTTGATCAATTATTTTCGGAAGGGAAAAGTTTTGTTGTTTTTCCATACCGTATAGTTTGGATGAGTTACGATCTGGAAACTAATTATCCCGCACAGGTTTTAATTAATGTTTCAAAAAAAAAATTCAAAAGAGCCGTTGATCGAAATTTGATAAAACGACGCACTCGTGAAGCTTACCGTAGAAATAAGGAATCATGGTATAAATTTCTGGAAGGAAATAATTTTAAGTGTGCTTTTGCACTGTTATATATTTCCACCGAGATTGCTTCATATAAAGCCATAGAGGAGAAAATAATATTAAGTTTACAGCGTTTACAATCTGAGTATGAAAAAGATATTAAGTAAAACTTTTATTATGATCATCCGGTTTTATCAGGCTGTTGTTTCGCCCTATTTTTTACCGTCGTGTCGGTATACTCCAACCTGCTCATCTTATGGAATTGAAGCCATACAGAAACATGGCCCGTTTAAAGGTGGTTGGCTTACGTTAAAAAGATTTTTATCTTGCCATCCATGGGGAGGAAGCGGATATGACCCTGTACCTGAACCAAATAAAACAAAATAATTTAAACCAGAAATTTACAGTTATGATTAATCTTTTGAAAACAAATATTACGAGAATTGTTATTCTGCTTTTCTTGTTTAATTCAGTTTTAGTTCTAGGACAAAACAGTAATAATTTCGAAATATCGAAAAATCTTGATATTTACACCACGCTTTACAGAGAATTAAACACAAATTATGTAGATGAAATTTCTCCCGGTGACTTGATGAAGACCGGCATTGATGCGATGTTAGAATCACTGGATCCTTATACCGTTTATATTCCCGAATCAGAAGTTGAGGACTATAAATTTATTACCACAGGCCAGTATGGCGGTGTTGGCGCTTTAATTCAAAAGCAAGGAGATTTTATTATTGTGGCGGAACCCTATGAAGGTAAACCCGCCCACCTTGCAGGTATTAAAGCCGGTGATAAAATTTTGGAAGTTGATGGAAAATCTGTGGAAGGTAAATCAACTGGTGATGTAAGTACAATTTTAAAAGGACAACCTGGTACCAATGTAAAAGTATTGATTGAACGTCTTGGAATAGATTCACCCATTGAGATAGAACTTGAACGGGAAAATGTAAAGATTGAAAATATCCCCTATTATGGAATGCTTGAAGATGGAGTGGGATACATAAAATTGACTGGTTTTACACAACATGCCGGAAAAGAAGTGAAGGAAGCTTTTCTTGAACTTAAGGATAACAATGATCTGAATGGAATCATCCTTGATCTGAGAGGCAATGGTGGCGGGTTGTTGCAGGAAGCTGTAAATATTACCAATATCTTCGTTGATAAAGGTCAGGTTGTAGTTAGCACAAAAGGAAAATTACCAAGTAAAAATCATACTTACAGAACAACAAATGTTGCTGTTGATAAAGAAATATCACTTGTGATCCTTGTTGATAATTTAAGTGCTTCTGCCTCTGAAATTGTGGCAGGTGCAATTCAGGACCTTGACAGGGGGGTTGTTTTGGGTCAACGTACATTTGGAAAGGGATTGGTTCAAAATATGATACCGCTATCATACAATTCACAGGCTAAAATTACTGTTGCTAAATATTATATACCCAGTGGCCGGTGTATCCAGGCAATTGATTATTCTAAAAAGGATGAGAACGGACATGGTGAAAGAATTCCGGATTCACTGATCACAGCTTATCAAACTAAAGGAGGAAGAACGGTATATGATGGTTTGGGAATAGAGCCCGATATTAAAACGGATATTGAAAAATTGAGTGCGTTGAGTTATACCCTGCTAACCAAATACCTGTTTTTTGATTTCGCCACACAATTTGAAATGGATAATCCTGAAATTGATGCTGCGGATAAATTCAAAATCACGAATGAGATTTATAGTGATTTTGTGGAGTACCTTGATGGAAAGGATTATGATTATACAACCAAATGTGAGGAAACATTAGAAAAACTTAAAAAATATGCCAACGAGGAAAAGTATTTTGAAGACATCAGTGTCGAGTTTGATGCTCTTGCAGCAAATTTGAAAAAAAACAAGCAGGATGATTTGGCAAAGCATAAAGATGAGATAAACAAAATTCTGAGGATTGAAATAATTTCCCGTTATTTTTATCAAAAAGGGAAAATAATATCCTCTCTGGAAGATGATATAGATATTGCTAAAGCCATCGACATAATAAATGAAAAAGATTCCTATTTTGCTATTTTAGATGGTTCAATCGAAGATGAAGTTGAAATAGAAGATTAGGTTTATCCGAAATCGTTAACCATAAATTGATAAATGATAAAATCGATAAAGGTTAATCATTCGGCATTGTATTTTGCCGGATTATTTTTAATGATTATAAGTATACCCTTATCAAGGTTTACCTTAAGCGTTGCGCAATTTATCCTGCTTGGAAATTGGTTGTTGGAAGCAAATTTCAAAAATAAATTTAAAATCCTTATCAATAATAAACCTGCTTTAGTGCTGGTTTCTTTGTTTTTATTACATGTTATTGGTCTCCTATATACAACAGATTTTGAATATGCTTTTAAGGATCTCCGTATTAAACTCCCATTATTGGCTTTACCTATAATTTTTGTAACGACTAAACCGCTGGATAATAAAAAATTTGATACTCTTTTACTTTTTTTTATTGCTGCAAGCCTTGTTGCTTCGTTCATTAGTTTTGGAATTCTATTGTTAAAAGAAATAAGTGATATACGTGATATATCCCCCTTTATTTCACATATCAGATTAAGTTTGAATATTTGCCTTGCAATTTTCTTTAGTGGATTTTTTGTTTTTACAAAATATAAGAATAATCTATTCATCAAGTTGGCTCTTATTTTGGTAATGATCTGGCTCACTGTTTTTTTATTTATCAGTGAGTCAGGTACCGGTATTTATGTATTGTTATTTACTTCAGTTTTTTTAGTGTTTTATGGGGTGGTGAAAATCAAAAACCGTTATCATAAAATAGTTATTCTGATACTTGCAATAACAATCCCTGCGGCTATCTTTATATATCTCAAGCATACAATAGATTCATACCTAATACCAAATGAAAATGAGCTGAACAATCTGGAAAAGTATACGGCCAGGGGTAATTATTATAAACATGATACTGTTAAATTACTGATAGAGAACGGACATTATACCGGATTATATATTTGTAATAAAGAATTAAGAGAGGAATGGAATGGCCGAAGTAATTTTGATTTTGATGGCGTTGATGAAAAAGAACAACAATTGAAATCAACTTTGTACAGGTACATGACATCAAAGGGACTAAGAAAAGATGCTGAAGGTGTACAGCAGTTAGACGACAGGGATATAAGAAATGTTGAATTAGGAATTGCCAACTATCATTATAGTAAAAAAATAGGTTTAAATTCCAGGATATATAAGATCTTGTGGGAATATCAGTCATTTAAATTCGATAAAAATCCTGGGGGTCACTCTTTATTACAGCGATTTGAATTTTGGAAAGCTTCAATAGGAATTATCAAAAGTCATTTCTGGTTGGGTGTCGGAACCGGTGATATGAATGAAGCATTTCAAAACCAGTATAAAAAAATGAATACAAACCTTAAACCTGAGTTCTGGATAAGGGCGCATAATCAGTTTTTTGCAATTTTTATTGCTTTTGGGATTTTTGGTTTTCTGTGGTTCATTTTTACCCTGGTTTATCCCTCCATGAAAATGAAATTGTTTTTTGACTATAGGTATTTTGTCTTTTTTGTTATAATAATTTTATCGATGCTGGTTGAAGATACACTGGAAACTCAGATGGGTGTTACCTTGTATGCTTTTTTTAATGCATTCCTTTTATTTGGGCGTAAAATTAATTCTTAATCAGTTCATTAAGAAATTTGTATATTCGCCTTCCAGAATTTAACAATATGAAGAAAATCAATCTTACTATTTCTTTTCAGGAATATGATAGTATTGAAGAATTAAATATTGAGGATCGTTCTTTGCTCGAATATGCCAGAAAGGCTATTAAATCAGCATATGCGCCATATTCAACTTATCATGTGGGGGCTGCTGTATTATTGGATAATGGTAAAATTATTACAGGTAACAATCAGGAAAACGTTGCTTATCCTTCGGGAATTTGTGCCGAAAGAGTTGCATTATTTTATGCTTCCTCCCAATATCCTGATGTACCTGTAAAATCAATTGCAATTTCTGCAAAAGCCAGGGATTTTAATGTTAATACACCAGTAACCCCTTGTGGTTCGTGCCGGCAGGTTATGGCAGAAACCGAAAATAGGTTTCAGAACAATTTACGATTGATCATGCGTGGAGAAAATGGTAAAATCAATATTATTGAAGGAGTAAAAAATATTTTACCACTAATGTTCCGGGCGGAAGAATTAAAGAAGTAATCAAAGCAAAGCTGAACAAACTATCTAATATGGAACTCATTTCAACTAAAATATGCAAAACAAGTGATATAGGTGTAAATGATAATCTTTTTGGCGGAACGTTAATGTCCTGGATGGACGAAGCTGGTGGATCATATGCAGCTACCAAATGTTGTACACCAAACATGATTACCCTAAAAATTGATGAGGTGCTGTTTAAGAAACCTGTGAAAGTAAAAGAGCACATTAAAATATATGGGAAAGTTCTGGGAGTTGGTAAGAGCTCCATTAAAATTCTTGTAGAAGCCAAGCGAGTGGCATTTAAAGATAAGGAAGAAATTCTGGTATGCTCCACGCAAATGCTGTTTGTTCACATTGATGATAATGGTAATGCCATTCCTATTAAGGAAGAGGTAAGAGTTAATATTGTAAAATCTTTATAAAATGAAAAAATTTAAACTGATTAGTATTGTTTTGGTTGCCTTAATTCTAATGTCGATGAAGGGCGATAATCCGGCTTATATGCTGTTTGATGCCAATGGAAAAAAAATGAATTATAAAAACCTGGTAAAAGATGCTGCCGCTGCCGATATCGTATTCTTTGGCGAACAACACAACAGCCCCATTGCTCACTGGTTACAACTTGAACTTACAAAAGACTTGTTCGAACAAAAACAGGAAAACCTTGTTTTAGGTGCAGAGATGTTTGAAACGGATAACCAACTCCTCATGGATGAATATCTTACAGGTGCGATTGCTGTTAAAAATTTTGAAGCTGAAGCAAAACTTTGGAAAAATTATAAAACGGATTATAAGCCCCTGGTTGACTTTGCAAAAGATCATCAACTTGAATTTATTGCTACCAATATACCCAGAAGGTATGCATCATTAGTTCATAAAAAAGGATTTGAAGCTCTGGATAGTTTGAGTGCTGATGCTAAAGATTTGATAGCTCCATTACCGGTAAAATACGATCCTGAGCTAGAAGGTTATAAATCAATGCTTGAAGAAATGAATGATGGGATGGGTGGGGGACATGTCACTCCAAACTTACCAAAAGCGCAAGCCATAAAAGATGCAACCATGGCTCATTTCATATTGAAAAACTGGGAACAAGGTAATGTATTTATTCACTATAATGGTGCTTATCACTCTAATGATTATGAAGGGATTGTGTGGTATTTGAAGCAGAAAAATCCTGATTTAAAAATTCTCACCATTACAACTATAGATCAGGATACTATTAATGACCTCAATGATGAATTTAAAAATTTGGCTGATTATATTTTGTGTATACCGGCTAATATGACTAAGACATATTAATGCAATTTTCCTCTGCCATTAATATATTGGTAATTCAAAACAAAAAAGAGAGTTATTTATAGCTCTCTTTTTTGTTTGTCATAAATTGAACAAGAAAATTATAAATTCAAAAATTTATTTGTTCTTATTCTTTAGGGGGTATAGGGTGTGCAATTATTTTCACTGCCTCTTCATAGTTGAAAGGTTTATAAGTAGGGCTTTCTTCATTATGGCAAGCCTCACATAGTTTTTGATCAGGAACAATCAAGCCTTTTGCTAAAGCTTTTGCCTGGTCTTTCATTACGGTATTTGTTTTATAAGCACTGCCCGGACCATGACATGTCTCACAAGAAACACCTTCGGTTATTTTAACACCAATATTTAAACTTTCATCAATGCTGCCTGCAGTTGAATGACACTTAATACAACCAGGGTCTGTTGTCGGATCAGCAATTCCCTTTTCTTTTGCGATAGCCAGAGCTTCTTCGCTACTTAATGATTTCATCGCATTGGCATGGGGACCTGCCATCCAAACCTTGTACTGTTGCCCTGTAGCAGTTTTATTGTGACACATTTTACATTTCGCAGCTCCAATGTATTCAAAATCCTGGGCTGTTAAAGAACTTCCTGCGAAAAAAACCAGGCAAAGAGCTAAAATTAAATTTTTACTTAACATAACTGTTTCATTTTTAATTAATAATTATTTTTTAATCTGATAATAATTTTGTTGCAAAAAAACACGCCAATAAATAATTTGATAATTCTGTATAGTTGTAAGAAATTTATTTTACCAAAATTAAACTGTAAATATATATTAAACTACAATATTAATAATTTTTACAAACAAAATGAAAAAATAATACCTGATTGTGAAAATTCCATTGTCGTTTTTAGAATTTATATAAATTAAAAGATAAGTATGTATATTATTTAGTATTTAATTAATTTAGACGTTTTTACATAAGCAACTATAATCATGGACACAAAAAAAAGAAACTTCATAATCACTCGGTTGCTAATCTTTAACTTACTTATCTTATTGATAGCAAACTTAGTTACTGCCCAGTCAAACGAAGACTGTATGATGTGTCACGAAGATCCTGAATTGACAACGGAAAGAAAAGGAAGAACCATTTCCATGTATGTAAACCTTAAAACACTTGAATATTCGGTTCATAAGGATGTGGATTGTGTGATGTGCCATGAAGATGCTGATGTTGAAGAGTTTCCACATAATGAGATATTAAGCCCGGTTAAATGTGGAAATTGTCATGATGTTGCCAAGGAACGATTTGATAAAGGAATTCATGGACAGGCACTACATTTAAATGCATTATATGCTCCTGATTGCAAAGAGTGCCATGGAGATCACAATATTTTATCCAAAGCCTCTCCAAGGTCCCGCACCTATAAAATGAATATTCCTGTTTTGTGTGGAAAATGTCATCGTGAAGGAGCGCCGGTTGCAAGAACTTACAATATCACAGAACACAATATTCTTGAAAATTATAGCCAGAGTATACATGGTGAAGGTTTATTTAGAAAAGGATTAATTGTTACAGCCACTTGTAACGATTGTCATGGAAACCACCTGGTTCTTCCTCATACCAGCCCAAACTCGACAATTTCTATTCGGAATATTGCCAATACTTGCATGAAGTGCCATGCTGAAATTGAGGAAGTACATACAAAAATTATTAAAAAGGAATTATGGGAAAGGGAGCCTGGGGCAATTCCGGCTTGTACCGATTGTCACCCACCTCATAAAGTCGATGTGCAGAATATTGTTAATACAATGTCTGATAATTCATGCTTAAAATGTCATGAAAAGGAAGATGTTCATAAAGTGGTAAATGATTCGGTTATTTCCTTAATAGTTAAAAAAGAAGACATATCAAATTCTGTTCACAGAAGTATAACATGTGTCAAATGTCATTCAGATGTATCAACGCAATTGAGACGACCATGCGAAACAGCTCATAAAGTTGACTGCTCCAATTGCCATGCTGAAGTTTCTAATGTTTATGATGCCAGTGGCCATGGTCAGGCGTATTTTAAAAAAGAAGAAAATGCACCTTATTGTACCGATTGTCACGGAAAACATATTGTAAAATCAAGATATGATGATACTTCGCCAACTTACCGGGCTTCGATTCCCACGCTTTGCGGTGAGTGCCACCGTAAAGACGGTAAGGCAGTTGAAAAGACCAACTTGAAGGAAGTAGATGCATACACCGATTATTCTTCGAGCGTTCATGGCAGAGGGTTGTCAGAAAAGGGTTTATTGCCAACCGCCATGTGTACCGATTGTCACTCCACCCATTATGTATTAAAAGAATCGGATGAGCGGTCTACCATCCACCCAAAAAATATACCGGCAACCTGTGCCACCTGTCATAAAGGTATTTATGATGATTATATCAATAGTGATCATGCGATTACCCGTGATAAGCATGATATGAAGTTTCCAACTTGTGCCGATTGTCACTCTGCACATGTTATATCAGATATCCACCAGGATAAATTTATGAATGAGGTAACCCATCAGTGTGGTAATTGCCATGAGGATCTTTCGGAGACATATATGGAAACATATCATGGAAAAGCATACCGCTTAGGTTATTTAAAATCTGCTAAATGTTCTGATTGCCATGGATCCCATAGAATTTACAATTCAAGCAATACCATGTCCTCGGTAGGAAGTGCAAATATTGTTGAAACCTGCAAAAAATGCCATCCGGATGCAAATGCAAGATTTACAGGTTATCTGACACATGCAACCCATCACAACAAAACAAAATATCCTGCTCTTTATTACACATTTTGGGGCATGACCTCTTTGCTTATTGGGGTATTTGGGTTTTTTGGAATCCATCTTTTGTTGTGGTTACCCCGTTCCATACAGGGATTAAGGAAAAGAAAATTACATAAAGAGACATATGGAAGCAAATATCATATTCGTCGATTCACCCGGGCTCAGAGGATTACACACATCTTTGTTATTTTAAGTTTTATTTTGCTGGCGCTTACAGGTATGATGTTAAAGTTTGCAGGGATGCCCTGGGCAAACTGGCTTGCTAAAATCTTGGGGGGTGTAAATGTCGCAGGTAATATTCATCGGTTTGCAGCAGTTATCACCTTCGGATATTTTGCTTTCCATGTTGCCTCCATGATTCGCTTAAAAATAAAACGCCGGATTCCGATAGGAAGATTTATTTTCGGAAAAAATTCGTTGATGTTTAACATGCAGGATTTAAAAGATTTTTGGGCAACCTTAAAATGGTTTCTGGGAGCAGGACCTCGTCCCAGCTATGGGCGATGGACATACTGGGAGAAATTTGATTACATGGCAGTATTTTGGGGTGTTGCTGTTATCGGGTTTAGCGGATTGATCCTTTGGTTCCCTGAATATTTTACCAAAGTATTTCCAGGATGGCTTATTAATGTTGCGATGATCATACATAGCGATGAAGCATTGCTTGCTGTTGGATTTATATTCACCGTTCATTTTTTCAATACGCACCTCCGTCCGGATGCTTTTCCCATGGATACAGTTATCTTTACAGGTACCGTTCCTTATAATGAATTTAAACATGACAGGCCTCGTGAATTTGAAGAACTTAAAAAATCGGGCAGGTTGAAAAAGGTCGTATTAAAAAGAGAGCACAGACCGAAATACGAAAGATTTATTAAAATATTTGGGTTTGCATTCCTCTTGATTGGATT
>JAIOTR010000165.1 GCA_021106665.1 Bacteroidales bacterium | reverse complement strand
CCAATAACCCAGCTGACCTTATCGGCCTGATCAACAATTTTTATAATCAAAAAACACTGGTGGAGAACTTCAACTATCAGAATTTTTGTAATAATATTTCCGACAGATCAAATATCTACTTCTATTGTAATATCAGAAACAGCTTAAATGAACTAAGCAATTATTTCAATCAGGAATTTGGAGATGTATTATTAAAAAATGAAAATATCCTGCGCAATTTTGAAGGACTGGCAATTCAATTCAGTTACATCAACAGGATGTTTTATACCAGCATTTACCTGAAATACAATCCCACCTACCAGGAGGTAAATCCGTCGAACTGGGAAGCTGATCTGGAAGCTGAAGTAGCCGGTAGTCCTTGTTTTATCAGGAATCATAAAAGTGGAAAGCTGAATGTAATTGCTTTTGATAAGTTGAACAATATGTACCTGATTGATCATATTGGTCAAATACAGTGGAAAATACCGTTGATTGAAGCGCCCTTAAGCAAAGTATATGAAATTGATTATTACAAAAATGGTAAAACACAATATTTTTTAGGAACGAAGAATTATTTCTATTTAATTGATTTGAATGGAAATTACGTTGCTGATTACCCGCTTAAATTGATTACCCATGCAACTAATCCGGTGGTTGTACTCGATTATGAAAATGATAAAAATTACAGACTGTTATTGGCTTTGGCTGACAACAAAATTTATAATTTCGATATGAATGGAAAATTGGTGAAAGGATGGAAAAAAGTACAGACAAAAGTTTCGGTTACACAAGCTATTGAGCATTTGGTGCAGGGTGGAAAAGATTATTTATTTATTACTGATGAAAAAGGAAATGTAACCATTACAAACAGAAGGGGAGAGGAACGTATTAAAATTAAAAATAAGTTCAAAAAAGCGAAGAATTCTAAATTTCATATCAACCGAACCAATAGCAAAGGTGTTTTCATATCAACCAATAATAAAGGCAAACTCGTTTATATTACTGATAAAGGTAAAATCAACACAACAAACTTTGGCGATTTTTCGGAAGATCATTATTTTTTATACTATGACTTTTCCGGGAACAATATCAATGATTTTATTTTTATTGATGGAAATATGTTAACTGTATTCGACCGGTTTAAAAAAGTTATTCTGGGACATAGTTTTGAATTTAATGTTGACCGGCAACCGGTAATTTTTGAAGGAAAGCAAAATAAACTTTATCTTGGAATCATGAACCCTGAAAATAATGAGATAATTGTTTTCGATAAAAATGGCCTTGCTTATGTTGAGCAGAATCTATACGGAATCAATTCTTTTATTGTGGGAAGTTTGAATAAAAATGGCAAAACCGATTTGATCATTGGTTTAGAGAATAAAGTTGTGAATTTTCAAATTGAGTAAATTTATCTTTTCAAAAAATCGGAGGTTAAAAAACTATGCGTTACGGGCTGGTGATTTTTTTTGTTCTGTCTTTTTCGGTAATTAGAGGACAATATTTTCACGAATCCCTTGATTTATACTCTAACCTGAGATCTCAACTTATCAATGAGCAAAACTTCAGGATCGGTTTCAAAACATATTCAAATTTAAAATACCAAAATACGGTACCAAACCTGCTTGATAATTTTCATCTTATTTCAAGATTTAAATTTAACCAGAAGGAAAGCCGGATGCTTCGGAATACTGAATTTGGTATTGGATTTGAGGCATTTTTTTCAGGCGCTTCGCAGGTGCCTGACGTTTATAACAAACCTCCTGTTTTGGTAAAAGTTTACGAGAAAGAAGGAAACAATAATGTGTTCTCTCCAGGCGTACAGGTCATTCGTACCTTGTGGTTCTCCGACACAACTTTATGGAGGTTGCAGGTAGGATTGGGTTTACGCTATAATTGCATTGGGAATGAGCGGTTTTTCAGCAAATCTTATCCGTTCGGTTATGATCTCTCACTGTATCTAAAGTATAAGGTCTTTTCTCTTCAGTACCAACATTCAGCACATACTATTTATTCGAGTTACAGATACAAAATTGAGGATATTGGAGATGCCATAGAATCGGACAAAGAAAGGGTTTCAATCCCTGACGAATTCAGGAATCTGTCCTTTTTAACTTTGGCCTTTGGAGATGATTATCTTAAAAAACCTACAAAAGAAGATAAAACCCTGTATAACATTTATTTTATTTTTCGCAGGGATGATTTTTCAAATAAAGATTTGCGAAGTGATTTTTCGTTCAAGAACCTGGATTATATCATCGGTTTCCGGATTAATCATGCAGGATTGAAAATAAATCCTGAGTTTGCATTTACTCCCCGTTATAATATTGACGGTTATTCCTACAAATGCCATAATTATTCAATGTTGGTGGGGTATGAATTAAAACAATTTGAAATTATGTTTGGGTATTCCCATGTAATCTATTACCCACAAGCAGTTGACCTGCACTCCTTAAAGGAAGCTGAAGATATTCATTGCGACAGAGTGGTGGTATCCATTGGTTATTATTTCTGAGGTAACTTAATTATTCCTCCGGATAAAGTCTTCATAATTGGCCAATGGGATACTATGTCTTGAACATTTTTTTACTTAACAATAAACTTCGATTGGCCAACGATTTGGCCATTTGAATAGTTAAGAACAACATAAATCCCAGCTTGCCAACTTTGAATATTAACTTTACTTTCTCCCTGATGCTGGTAAACCCTTTCCTGATGTACCAACTCCCCAAACACATTAAAACACCTTAATTCCATATTTTGATGATGTTCGGTGTTGGTGTAAGAAAAAGTAATTTGGTTTTCCTTAACCGGATTAGGATAAGCCTTTATAGTTATAGTTTTTAAACTTGCAAAGTACTCCTTTGGTGTTGGTGTTTCTCCCACATCCGTTACCAGCAAACAATCCGTTATATCAATTACACCTGATTGTATCTGGTAAGGGCATAAGCTATCGTACACATAATTGCCGGTATAAACCGTATCGTGTTGCAGGCTATCATTAATTTTGTATAAGTAAATATCTCTATTGGAGTTAGAATGTCTATATGTACATCCTATTACATATTTATTATCGAAAGTTTTAATTAAAGTGCTTATTCCTGTTGTATTGGGACGGGATTCAGATTTGTATATAATACCAGACGTATCAATAATAAGTTCACCAAAAGGGTTTTCATATTGTTCTGTGCCAAAGTATGTTGAAGCAATAAAAAGACTATCATTCATTCTTGCTATACTTGTCGGAATATTAGCCTGAATATCCGGCCCTATATCTTCATTTGTTATTTGTGTATATCCCAATTCCTCACCTTCATTATTAAAAAACATATATAGGGAATTTGGCTTTGAGCCTGATGCCCACATATACCCGACACCCATATAAACAGAATCATTTAGAGGTATAACACTATTCGCCTCACCTAAAAGCGAGTCATTTACCCCGAATGGTAAAATCCATTTCTCATTAAATTCGTTATCTACTCCAATAAAAAATGGCCTTATGTAACCTATAGTAGGGTTGCCGAGATATGGATAATAACATCTCCCGGTAATAATAAACTCATTTTCAAATTGATGCAACCCCCCTCCCATTCTTTCCAATACCAACGGATGGTTTTCTTTGGAAGCATAAGATTGCCTCCATACCAAAGTACCATTTTTGTCAATATAATAAAGGAATATCCGTTCATTATAACTTTCAAATGTAAACATGTACCCCAATGCCAAAACATCACCATTATCAAACAAGATTACATCTTCAAACCACCCATGTGTATATTCATCATCAATAAATTCCCTGCACCACAGTTTATTCCCACAAGAATCCAGTTTAACAACTGTTGGCCATTGATCCCCATTGTCCTGGCTAATGCAACGTCCGATAGCAATTTCGCCTGAACTGTTTTGGTCAAGGTTACCACTAAATACTTCATGCAAATCATGTAAAATCACTTTGTCCCATAAAACATCTCCATTAATGTCGGTCTTAATCAGCCAATTAGAAGATGAAGGTATTTTATAGCTGCCACTTATCAAATAACCATTATCATAGGATTCAACAAGATCTCTTTGTGTTTCAGTATGATTTGAAGTACCATAAATGTTGTCCCATTTCTGGGAGTGTACATCTAATGAAAATAAACAAACAAACAGGTATGAAAGAAATAAATATTTCATACTAATATTATTAGTAAGCTTCGGGGTAGACTACCCCGAAGCTCTTTTGTTTTTAATTAATCAATGTAAATTTACAACTTTCAATTGACTTACCACCAATTTTTAGTGTTATTATATACAATCCGGGTTTCCAATTTTGTGTACTAACTGTAACCTGGTCTTGTAATCTCTCAATTTTTACTTGTTTTACAACAATTCCATTCACATCTTTAACTTCAATTATTCCGTCCTTTTCAATTTCCAAATGATATTCAACAATCACATAATCTTTCGAAGGATTTGGAAATACTGCTAATTGAGTAGGCGGTTCTGTATTTATCAACTCCAGATATTCCTCCATTTCTTTGCTTGATTTATACAAATCAGGTAACTGGATTGGAGCCAAGTATTCTATTTCGTCCAAAGCCAAAAGAACATTTCGCGCATAAACACTGGCAATCCCTGCTTCGGTTTGTTCTATACTCACAAATTGTTGTACCTCATCTTCATCTGCTTCCAGTTCTATACGTCCTGCCTGCTTTATTCCTTTTACCAGGTTGTAATAATCCTCCATATTATTATGTTCTGTCAATTCCTTTGTGCTTAAGTCGAACCCTGAAGGTATTGCATTTAGAATAGAACTGCCAAGTTGATATTCACCTCTTTGTATATGCAGCATGGCCAAACGGTATTTGATGTTTTTGTCATCAAATGATTGAAATAAAACAACAAGACTGTCTGAACCTGCTTGAGGATCAATAGTGTCTGTAAGATATTGCCTCACTAATCCATTAAATGCCTTAGCTTGTCTTAATTTCAAACCAGCCAGTTTTGATTCCAGTTCTTCCTTTAAACTTACATTGTTCCTGGCTTCAAGTACCTGTGCCTTCATATAGTTAGGCATTAGATTGATGCGTTCATCCAGCTTTTCCAGTAATTCATCAGAGGTAGCAGAATGGGGATTGGCAACCATAACATCCCGAACCATAGCATTCGGTAATACACTTTCCTTTTCAATGGATGTTTCTACCACTGTTTAAGAAAGGATAAAATCTTATTGTACAATAAACTTAGTTTGCCCTACAACCTTCCCATTTGAATAAACCAATGCAATATACATCCCCGGTTGCCAGTTTTGCACTTCAACTTTACTGGCACCTTGGTGTCTGTATAATTTCTCCTCATGCACCATCACCCCAAACACATCGAAGCACCTTAATTCCATATTTTGGTGATGCTGGGTGTTTTGAAACTCAAAAGTAATCTCACCCCCATTCACCGGATTTGGATAAGCCTTTACAGGAATTGTATTTAAACCCGCAAAATACTCCTGTGGCGTTGGTGTTTCCCCCACATCCGTTACCAGCAAACAATCCGTTATATCAATTACACCTGATTGTATCTGGTAAGGGCATAAGCTATCGTACACATAATTG
>JAIOTR010000089.1 GCA_021106665.1 Bacteroidales bacterium | reverse complement strand
ATTATTAAGGCAAATTGGTGAAATGGGGAAAAAGTCCGGCAAGGAGTTTTGGGTATACTTTACATCACCGCATCCACGAGATATGACGGATGAAGTTATTGAGGTGGTCTCTGCCTATCCGAACCTTGGTAAACAAATTCACTTACCTATTCAATCAGGTGATGACAAGGTATTAATACGAATGAACAGAAAGCATTCTGTTGAAAAGTACAGGAAAATCGTAAAAACCATCCGGCAGTTGATTCCACAAGCTACATTGTTCACTGATATAATTGTTGGGTTTACAGGTGAAACTGACGAGCAGTTTGAAAATACGCGGAAGATCATGGACGAATTTAAGTACAATATGGCTTATATTGCCCAGTACTCACAGCGTCCGGGTGCCGTCAGTGCACGCTGGATTGACGATGTCCCGAAAGAAGTGAAAAAAGAACGTTATCATCGGCTGACGCACGATCTTGAAAAAACCTCAGCCGCCCATAACAGGCAAATGATTGGCCAAACATACAGAGTACTGGTAAGGGGTCTGGAGAGGAAAGGTGATTTTCTTTCAGGATTGACCGAAGGCCGTATCAATGTGAGGATTTCCGCGACTGATACTTCGCTCATCGGGAAAATGGTGGATGTTATAATCACTTCTTTTACTGATTTTTCTGTGGCGGGAGAATTGATTTGACAGAAAATCAGATTAACTTCTTTTTATATACTTAGAACTTCTTTGATTTTTGTTTTCCTCATTTTTTATCCTATATTTGTCTGAAGAATGATAAAATCAAGAAGCTTTGCTTAAATCAGCTAGAACAAATACACTTTCATTACTTTTTATATCGATTATTCTGATATTTAAAGCTATGACTAAAAAGGCATTATTAGTAGCTGTTCTAATTTTAGGCATTACTTCTGTTCTAAATGCCGCTATTGTCACCGTTAAGCAGGACGGGACAGGGGATTTTACCACCATTCAGGAAGGAATAAATGCCGCTCCGAGTGTCGGTGATACAGTTCTTGTATGGCCAGGAGTGTATTACGAAAATATTATTTACAACGGTAAGCACATTACCGTTGCCAGCTTGTACATTACCAACCCCGCTGATGGGTACATTCACTTTACGATAATTGACGGAAATCACAATGGAACCTGTGTTACCATGAATGGAGGGCAGGATACTTTGTTCCTTAATGGTTTCACAATCAGAAATGGGTTAGGATATAACGCAGGTGGAATATTCATTAATGATGCTACAGGAGTTGTTAAAAACTGCATTATTAAACAAAATACTGGTACTGGTAACCAGTATGGCGGAGGAATATCAATTGAAGATGGTTCAGGAACTGTAAGTGACTGTACAATTGAATACAATACAGGTCGTATGGGGGGAGGTATTTATACTGTGTATTCTCAATTATCAATTTCAGGAACCACAGTGAAACATAACCATGCTCAAGGTCCTGGAGGTGGAATTTATTGTGGACATGAATCCTGGGTGCAATTTGATCCTGACGATAAATGCGACTTATTCCTAAACTATGGTTCTCCAGGAACTGATTTCTATAAATTTTATTCTGTATCATATCAATCAATCATTGTAGATACTTTCACAATAAATAATCCTGATCATTATTATATTGCTTCTTATGATGGCTTTGGTAATCCTACAAATGATGTTACCATCCAATTAGATCATGCATATCTCGAACCCGTGGATCATGATCTATATATAAATCCTATATCGGGAGATGACAGTAATAGCGGCCTAAGTATAAATGATCCATTAAAAACGATTGCCTATGCTTATATTTTAATTAAGGCTGACAGTCTGAATCCACATAATATTTTTCTATCAAACGGTATATATTCTCCTTCTACGAGTAATGAAAAATTACCTTTTGGCACTAAAAGTTATGTTTCCTTGCTTGGTGAAAGTAAAGATTCAACCATAATTGATGCGGATTCTTTATCACATTTTATACATGGAATGGGGATAAAGAAAAATCTTTCAATTGAAAATATTACTTTTCAACATGGAAAGGGAGGGATTTACATTAGACAAACTGATTATGTCTTCATCAACGATATTACTTTGAAAAATGGTGTTGGTGGTACTAGGCTCGGCTTTGAATTTGGTGATATAGATTCTTTGGTAATTAAAAATACTAAAGTAGAATATAATAAGGGAGACTTTGCTTTTGAGATATCACATTGGGGAGAAAAGAAAAATTATTTTAGTATTGAAAATTGTGTAATAGACCATAATTTGCCTGGCAATAGTACAATCTTTCCTGGTCTGGGAGGTGGAGGAATAGAGATATCCGGGCAATCAGATACTGCATACAGAAGCTACGGTAAAATAACCAACTTACAAATCACAAACAACACTCGCATTCCAGATCCTGAATACGGTGAGGGAATGACTGTTGGATTATTTGTTAATAGAGCAGTTAAAGTAGATCTAATTAATGCAAGTATCGGGAAGAATGTTTTAATTGGTATTAATGGTTTTGGAACTTCCTCCGCTATTTATGCAGAATTAAATATCTACAATTCAATATTATTTGATAATTATTTACATGAATTAGCCGTTGGTTATCCAAATAATTTTGGAATGTCAACTTGTAGGATTTATAACTCCGATATTGAGGGCGGGGAAATAGGAGTAGTAAACTGGGGTTCTGGTAACATAATAGTCTGGGGTTCGGGAAATATTGACAATCACCCCCTTTGGGATACGACAGCAGTCATTCCCTAT
>JAIOTR010000232.1 GCA_021106665.1 Bacteroidales bacterium | reverse complement strand
TGCTCCTGTTGAGTACCATCAATCCAGAACTGCAGGTAATCATAACTGCCTTCGGAAGAAACTTTCCTGTAGAAAGAGATATTATCATCATTTGTAGTTTCCACATTGATAACTAATTCAGAAGTCTGGTTATGTGAAATAACTCCAGACTTTGCACAGTAAGTTCCTTCATAAGGATCCACATCAGTGATGGTCCAGTCGGCAGTACCTGCAAAAGTCCATGGGAAAGAGAAGAAATTCCCTATTTCCCAATCTTCAAGCACAAGCCCGACGCTTTGGTAGAAAGTATTATTAATACCATAATTACCCGCAGAAACATCAACGGTAAGATCTACAGCCGTTCCAATAGGAGTAAGCGGATCACAATAAATGTTAAACACGGCATCAGCAAAACCACCGGCATTAATCACACCCAGTGAAGCAGATCCTGAATTAACGGTAATCCAGCTACTGATAGAAGACAATACAGCACCGGCAACAGGAGAGTTACTATGCCCGTTATTTAAAACAGGTACAGTAATATCAGCCGTCTCTCCAGGATCGAGCCTGCCGTTTCCGTTTCCTCCGGCATTATCATCAATGGCCATATTGCCGAACTCGAGGAAAGGTGCATTGACGGTGATGGAGAAGGCAGAGTTCCAGGTATCGGTTCCGTCGGTGATTTCGAGATCGAAATCCACAGTGTGTTGATCAGGAATATCATCAGAAACTGTAAATGAAAATGCACCGTTAACAGTAGAAGTAGCTCCGTCAGGTATATCTGGCCAGTTATTGGAGTTATCTGTAATCGTAATGTAAACATCAGATGATGACAAAATTGTACTTACATTGGTAGCAGTTGTACTTCCAAGATTTTCAAGTGTCACATCCAATGCAATTTGTTCGTTATAATCTGCTTCACCGTTATTGTTTCCGGCTATATCATCAATTTGAAAACTATCAAGTAAAACATAGGGGCCCGAAGGAGAAGCAACCGTAACTGTCCCGATATAGGGTTGTCCGTTTTGCCGGGTTACAACTACATCGGCAATTCCCGGAACAGTAAT
The DNA here is from genome assembly GCA_021106665.1 of Bacteroidales bacterium. GTDB lineage: Bacteria > Bacteroidota > Bacteroidia > Bacteroidales > JAADJA01 > JAADJA01. The sequence goes on along the minus strand of JAIOTR010000232.1, from coordinate 1,634 downwards.
AGGATTTAAAGTAACCTCAGCAAGACCTGCAGCATTAGCAATAGCTGCTCCGTACAAAATTCCATCTTTAGAAATAGCAACATAAGCATAAGGATTTGTATTAACAGTAAATAAGGTCGTTCCGGTTGGCATCAATCCTGCATAACTTGCAGTTGTAACAGGAGGTTGAGAAAAATAGACCATTAAAGATGGATCTCCCATCAGATGGTAAATTTCCCAGTAATAAGCTTCCAAACTTGAACCTGCTTGCGAAACTGCAAGATTTCCGGCTGAGGGCATTTGTCCTTGTGTAACATACCACTCTCCTAAAGGTTCGCCATTATCATGAAACGTTCTATCATATGCACCCAAATTTGAAGCATTGTAAATAGGATTAGCGGAAATAGCCTCATTTCCAACACCCCACCAAAAGTCTTCATCCCAATAGGTGCTGTTTGAGCCTCCAATATAACCGAGGGCGCCTTTATCAACGGCGCGCAATACCTCCTCGCCGAAACATGTTGTTTGAAATTCCAAAGAAGAACAGCAGTTTCCAACCATAAGGCAATACTTATGAGCATTTCCCAGCGCTGGAATATGGCTGGTAATAAAGCTCGGATCGGCCCAACCAGAAGTACTGCAATGAGCAGTATAGTTTGCATAAGCAACACCATCGCTCACATTTTGCCTGATATTAGCCGAATAGTTACCACCACCCGGTTCAGGTTGAAGGTATGTATGTGACAATAATCCATGTGCGGCATTGAAATAATAGGTAGTTCCATAGTTGATTTGACCGTTGCCCCAGGTTGAGGAATGAGAAGCATCTGCGCCGGCTACCATAACAACTTCGTCGAGGAAGGAAGGATCGGGCATTAAGTATTGCTCATATTCAAGGGTTTTATCAATTTGTGGTTGAAGTTCAGAAAGGTTATTTGCTGAAAACCGGCCATAATAACATTCCGGGAATAAATCTCCGGTATATTCACAATAATATAAGTCGGAAACGTGAGAACCTGCTGTTCCATTAAATGTTGGAACTTGAGCAACATCTCCAACAAATAACACAAAACTCTGTGGATTATAGCCTGCAGGTGGACTGTTAAATAAATTTTGTAAATATGATTTTATAGAAGTGGTTGTGGTACCTACAGAAGGATTGTTGGTATAGGCTTCAATTACCTGGAATCCTTTTTTGGTTTTCCATTCCACAAATGGCTGTAACGCAGTCTCAAACATTGGATCGGAAACAATAACATAGGTAACCGGTTCTGCCATGATCAACTCATCCGACAATTCTTGCTTATAGTTTGCCACTATATTAAATGTACTTTCGAAAAAGGGTGAAAATAAATCCTTCTTTGTGTTAATCGTTTTGTTGACATCACCTCCTGTAAAAATGATTTCTAATTCCAGTTGATAATAAACCTTTATTTTGTTTGTAACCGGATTGTATAGTATTGGCGCTATTTCAAGTCGTGCAAGATTAGCACTCCTCATCTGACCTAAATACTTAACTTTCACCATTTCAGATGACAAGAAAGCATTTGTTGAGTAAGTTGATTCATTGATCATGAATTCCAGGTCTTCCGGATTATCAATGCTTTTGGATAATGGTGGCTGTGCCGGAAAAATTCTATTTAAAATACCGTATT
>JAIOTR010000457.1 GCA_021106665.1 Bacteroidales bacterium | reverse complement strand
TAATTAAGCTTATTGCCAATATCCCACTGAACCCATCTAACATTAGGATGGAAAGGGACACCCGCTTCAGTTCCGGAACGCCTGGCCATTGCAATAATCTGGTATTTTTCTTTTAGATTATCTAAAAGATACTTACCAATAAAGCCAGAAGCCCCGGTTAATAATATGGTTGTCGTTCTATCCCTTTTGAGCATTCAACTCTTTTTTATAATTTATAAACAATACCAGAAGAATTATTCCCATGATCAAATCACCGGCACCTGAGAATGCAACGACCCATATTAAACTTTTAAAGAAAAAATAAGAAAATAAAAAAACGGACGCAATAAACTTCGCAGAAATTGAAAAGTAAATAACCAGGTCGGAGCGGCCTAAATTTTCAGCAGCCAGAACATAGGCGATACCCATAACTATATGAAAAACCCCACCTTGTGTTGAAAAAAACTTTTCTATTATTTCAAAACCGAAAAAAGCCAATGACTCGCTGGGCAAGACAATCAGCATTAAACCGGTAATAAAAGAGTGTGCAGCGATAAGCCACAGAAATAACCTTAATAAAGAGGTATTAGAGCTAATAAAACTCATATTTTATCGAAATTTAAATTAATCAATGGTATAAAAGTAAAAAATGAAAATAAAGTGAACAATGATATATATCATAAAATGAAAATAAATCTAATTCATTATTACTCGAAAAGATCAACTATTACTAATGGTTCAATGATATCCAGGTTATTTAAACTACTTCTAAATTTAAACTCTCGTTTGGATATATCAAAAAAAAAAATTCATTTTGCAGCTGTTAATCAATTAACAATAGTTATATATACATAGTTTAAATAAGTTCGCATATGAGTTCACAGGTTCAGAGTATAGTTGATAAATTTGGCAATGATGCTACCCGTCTCATGGATATATTCATTGATATCTCTAAGGATAAAGGGCATGTTGGGGAAGAAGACATTGCTGAAATTGCAGATCAACTTAACATTTCCCGGGTAGATGTAGAGCAAACACTCTCATTTTATCATTTCTTCTCAAAGGAGCCAAGAGGTAAATATAACATCTACCTCAATAACAGCGTGGTTGCAGAATTTATGGGGCGGGAAGAAGTTGCAGATGCTGTTGAAAAAGCAACAGGTACACAATTCGGCAGTGTTTCGGAGGATGGCTTATTCGGATTGTATGATACATCATGTATCGGAATGAATGATCAGGAACCGGCTGCAATCATTAACGGTGTTGTCTTTCCAAAAATTACAACCTACAGGGTCAGAGAATTGATCAAGTCATTCAGGGCAGGTAAAACTGTAACTGAAATGGTAAATAGTTTTGGCGGAGGCCAAAATCAGTCAGCTCTTATAAAGTCAATGGTAACAAACAACCTTAACAGAAGAGGCGCTGTTATTTTTTCTGACCATACAGCCGGCGATTCTTTTATAAAACTGGGTTCAATGAAACCCAAGGAAGTAATTGAAGAAGTTAAAAACTCCAACATCAGAGGGCGTGGCGGAGCAGGTTTCCCGACAGGTTTAAAATGGGAATTTTGCACAAGAGCAGGAAATAAGGAAAGATACTTACTCTGTAATGCCGATGAAGGTGAACCCGGAACTTTTAAAGACAGGGTTATTTTAACCGAAATTCCACATTTACTTTTTGAAGGCATGGTCATTGCCGGTTATGCCATTGGTGCAAAAGAAGGAATTCTTTATCTCCGCCTGGAGTATGAATACCTGCAAAATCATTTGGAAACAATTCTTGACGATTTCAGGAAAAAAGGATGGTTAGGAAAAAATGTAGCCGGAATCGATGGATTTAATTATGATATCAGGATTCAATTTGGTGCGGGTGCCTATGTTTGCGGAGAAGAGACAGCTTTGATTGAATCATGTGAAGGCAAGCGCGGAGAACCCAGAAACAGGCCTCCATTCCCGGTTAGTGTTGGATACCTCGACAAGCCGACAGTTGTCAACAATGTTGAAACACTTTGTTCTGTTGTGAAAATTATTCAAAATGGTGGAGAATGGTATAAGTCGATGGGCACCAAAGAAACTTCAGGAACAAAACTACTTAGCATATCAGGTGACGTACGTTATCCGGGAGTCTTTGAAATAGAATGGGGTATGACCATCAGGGAAATGCTGGAAATGGCAGGCGCTATTGATCCGAAAGCTGTACAGGTCGGAGGCCCGTCAGGAAGGCTGATCGGCGAGAATGAATTTGACAGGACCATCTGCTACGAGGATCTTCCAACAGGTGGAGCCATGATAATAATCGGTCAAAATAGAAGCATACTGGATGTAATCAAGAATTTCACAGAATTCTTTATCGAAGAATCATGTGGCTCTTGCGCTCCATGTCGTTACCTCACTGTTATCCTCAGAAACAGGCTTCAAAAGATCATTGATGGTAAAGGTGTTGCTAAAGACCTTGAATATCTTGCTCATTGGGGCAAACAAATGAAAATGGCCAATCGCTGTGGTTTAGGTCAAACTGCTGCTAATCCAATCCTTTCAGGCCTTGAAAACTTCATTCAGGATTTTGAGGCTAAAATTGAAAAAGGTAAGGATTTCGATACAAAATTCGATCTTGATAAAGCAATACAGGAATCTTCAAGAGCAGTCGGAAGGTTTCCTCAAGCATAATTAATTTAAATAGAATAAAATTTTTATGAGTCTTATAAAAAGAATATTCAGTTCGAAAACGGAAGAGAACATAAGTGGTGAACAAAAAAAAGAATATTCAGAAAATGAAGATCATAAAAACACAAATAAGTCAAATGTTATGAACGATAAAATTAAGTTTACAATTGATGGCAAAGAATGCAAAGCTGATAAAGGAGCTAACCTTGTTGAAGCAGCAAAAGCCAATGGTATTTTTATACCTACTCTTTGTCATCTCGAAGGAGTAAAACCGGCTGGTTCCTGCAGAATCTGTAATGTTAAGATTAACGGTAGGTTTATGACTGCATGTACAACAGAAATTGCAGATGGAATGATGATTGAAAACAACACAACTGATATTCAGGAATTAAGGAACATCATAATTGAAACACTGTTTGTTTCAGGAAACCATTATTGTCCTGCTTGTGAAAAAAGTGGTAATTGTGAATTGCAAGCTCTCGGGTATAGGTATAAAATGTTGGTTCCACGGTTTCCATTTGAATTTGAAGAAAAGGTTGTTGATGCCAGTACACCAAAAATCTTCATCGACAGAAACAGATGCATACTTTGCAAACGCTGCGTGAGGTCGCTCAAAACCAAAGATGGCAAAAGCATTTTTGCAATTAATGGACGGGGTCATAAAGCCATGATCAACATTGATCATGAACTGGCTAATAAAATGACGGATGAAGAAGCACAAAATGCAATGGATACCTGTCCCGTTGGCAGTATCCTGAAAAAAGAAAGAGGTTATGTCGATCCGATTGGAAGTCGTAAATATGACAAAAAACCTATTGGAAGTGAAATTGAATCAGTAAATAAATAATCAGGGAGGAAAAAATAATGAGTAAACCTATAGTTGCAACAACATCACTGGCCGGCTGTTTTGGGTGCCATATGTCATTACTTGACATTGATGACAGGATCCTCGAATTGGTCGAGCTTGTTGATTTCAATAAATCTCCAATAGATGACATTAAAGAATTTACACAAATGTGTGATATAGGGCTTATTGAAGGCGGATGTTGTAATAGTGAAAATATTCACGTATTAAAGGACTTCAGGAAAAATTGTAAAATTCTTGTTTCGCTTGGCGAATGTGCTATCATGGGCGGATTACCGGCAATGAGGAATAACATTCCTATTAAAGAATGTCTCGAAGAAGCTTATCTCAATGGGCCATCTACTAAGGATGCAAACCCTGAAGGTATTCTTCCAAATGATGAAGAACTTCCGATCATACTGGATAAAGTTTATCCATGTCACGAGATCGTGAAAATTGATTATTATCTTCCAGGATGCCCGCCAACTGCTGATCTTATTTGGAATGCCCTGGTTGCACTTGTTACAGGTGATGAAATGAAATTACCTTACGAAGTTATAAAATTTGATTAATCTCAAAGACGAATAAAAAAATGGAACAAAAAATAACAATAGAACCCGTAACCAGAGTTGAAGGACACGGAAAAGTGACCATACATATTGATGATGAAGGAAATATTTCACAAAGTCGTCTTCACATTGTTGAATTCAGGGGATTTGAGAGATTTGTTCAGGGACGTCCGTATTGGGAAGCTCCTGTACTTGTACAGAGACTTTGCGGTATTTGCCCGGTAAGTCACCACCTCGCTGCAGCAAAAGCATTGGATGTGATTGTTGGTGCCGGAACAGGTGACGGATTAACTCCTACAGGTGAAAAAATGAGAAGATTGATGCACTATGGACAAATATTCCAGTCACATGCATTGCATTTTTTCCACCTTGTTTCGCCCGATTTACTATTTGGTGTGGATGCTGATCCAGCCATTCGTAATATAATCGGTGTAATTAAAAAACATCCGGATCTTGCAGTTCAGGGCGTGATGATGCGTAAATTCGGTCAGGAGATAATCAAAGCCACTGCCGGTAAAAAAATTCATGGTACAGGAGCTATTCCCGGTGGTATTAATAAACATCTTACCCAGGAAGAAAAAGACAGCTTCCTGAATGGCCCCGATCCATTGAATATTGATAAGATGATCTCCTGGTCTGTTGATGCTGTGAACTTTCTGAAGGCATATCATAAAGAAAACAAAGAGTTTATTGACGGTTTTGCAGCATTCCCTTCAAGTCATTTAAGCATTGTTAGAAAAGACGGAGCCTTAGACCTTTATCATGGTGTACTAAGGGCAGTTGATGCCGATGGTAAAAAAATCCTGCATGATGTAGATTACCAGGACTACCTGAAGTATATCAATGAAGAAGTCAGGAACTGGAGTTACATGAAATTCCCTTATTTGTTGGATCGGGGAAAAGAAAACGGCTGGTACAGGGTAGGACCATTGGCACGTTTGAATACCTGCGATTTTATTCCCTCCCCATTGGCGCAAAAAGAATTTGAGGAATTCAAAGCATATACCAATGGCAAGCCAAACAATATGTCGATGCACATGCACTGGGCCAGGTTGATTGAAATACTGCATTCTGCTGAAATGATGAAAGAGCTGCTAAATGATCCTGATCTGATGAAAGGTGATTTAGTTGTTAAAGGTAAAAAACTAAGCGAAGGTGTCGGTGTGATTGAAGCTCCCCGCGGAACTTTATTCCATCATTATGCTATCAATGAAAATGATCAGTTGACTATGGCGAACCTGATCGTTTCTACAACAAACAATAATGAGCCTATGAATGTGGCTGTGAATCTTGCTGCCAAACAATTTATGACCGGTCAGAAAAAAATCACGGAAGGAATGATGAATGCGGTAGAGGTGGCTATCAGGGCATATGATCCTTGTTTAAGCTGTGCAACCCATGCCCTTGGTCAAATGCCACTCGAAATTGTGCTGGTTGATAGAGCCAATAACATTATTGACAGGAAAAGAACGTAGAATTTGTGTCAGAATATAAAATTCTAATCTATGGATATGGTAATCCGGGCCGTCAGGATGATGGCCTGGGAAACGCATTCGTAGAAAAAATTGAAGCGTGGGTAAAAGAGAAAAACTTAAAGGGTTTTGAATTCGACAGCAATTACCAGTTAAATATTGAAGATGCTGCAGCAGTAGCTGATAAAGACCTTGTGATTTTTGCAGATGCTTCCACCGAAAAAATTGAGAGCTTTATATTAACACCTGTAGATGCCTCGACAAAAGTTGTATTTACAACGCATGCAGCATCTCCGGGCTATATTATCGGGCTTTGTAAAAAAATATATAACAGGACTCCTCCCACTTACCTGCTTCATATTAAAGGATATGAATGGGAATTTAAAGAGGGATTAACCAAAAAAGCAAAACAAAATCTGGAAGAATCATTGAAAGCGATGAAAGAAAAACTTCTGAATCCATCTGAACTGATAGATTCTTTCGAAGATTTTGATGTAACTATCGAATAAAATATTAATCATAATAAAATTGTCATGGACCTTTCAACAGAATACATGGGATTAAAACTGAAAAATCCCATCATTGTCAGTAGTTCAAAATTAACAGGTGAAATTAATAATATTAAGAAATGTGTAGATGTTGGAGCAGGCGCTATTGTTATTAAATCATTATTTGAAGAACAACTGATCGCTGATTCAAATGCCCTCATGGACCAGGATATCAAATATTTTTGGTTTCCTGAAGCTATTGAACACATCAATAAACATTCGAAGGAACATGGTTTAAAACAGGTTCTTAATTTAATAAAAAGTTCAAAAAATTATTCCGATATTCCTATCATAGCAAGTATCAATTGTATTTCTGCGCATGAATGGCCACAATTTGCGAAAACATTAGAAGACGCAGGTGCGGATGCCATTGAGTTAAATATTGCCATATTCCCGTTTGATAAGTACATGGCTTGTGCTGATATCGCAGATAAATATATCGAGATCATTGACAAAGTCAAGGCTCATGTTAATATCCCTGTTTCGGTAAAAATGGGAAGTTATTTCACAAATCTTATTCAAATTACAAATAGATTAGATGAAGCAGGTGTGGATGGATTAGTATTGTTTAACAGGTATTACCGCCCCGATATTGATATTGAAACGGAAACAATAGTGCGTGACAATATTCTCAGCAGCCCACTTGAAGTAACCAAATCTTTACGCTGGATCGCATTATTATCCCCACTTTTGAAATGTGATTTGGCAGCAGGTACAGGAATTCACGACTACTCAGGCGTAGTGAAACAATTGCTTGCGGGCGCTTCGGCCACACAAATCTGTTCTACTTTGTTCAACAATGGTATAAGTTATATTGACACCATTTTATTCGACCTGCAAAAATGGATGGAAAAACACCGTTATAATTCTGTTTCGGAGTTTAAGGGAAAGGTTGCGAATAAAGAAGGCAGTTCACAAAAATTCGAGCGTATGCAGTTCCTAAAAAAAGAAATATAATAATTTATCCTAAAAATAAGAGAGAGTCTATCTCAAAAGTTAAAAATTGAAATATTTATAGTTAAATTTGCTTTGTGTAACTTTGTGCATCCTTCGTGATACTTTGTGGTTCAGCCTTTTAGATTTCACCACAAAGGCTCACTAAGACTTTTGAGACAGCCTCTTTTTTTATCCAACTAACTTTTCAACCAGGCCATGCTCTCCTATTTTATAGCCTTTTGAATTTATCCCTGTTTTGATAATATTTTTTCCTTCGCAGGCTGTTAACCCCTGCCATTTACAATTGATTTTTTTACAATGACTCAATCCATTAATTTGAATCCCCCAACATTCATCCAATGAAAACTTACTGGTATCAACGTTTTTCATAATATCCGATCTTATCATATCTGAATTGGCTCCAAATTTATAGATATTATATTTAAAGATGCTATATATTTAAATTTTGTTTTCTAAATTTTACAAACTCTAAGTGTGATTTTGTATATTTACAGCCTTATTTTTAAAGATTAAAATGAAGGTACTTTTCAACAGTAAATTTCTAGATCATAATGTTGACAGCGAAGCAGAAGGTGCTTACCGGATAGAACAATTTCCCGGCAAATATGAAGATAGGGATCGTAATGGTGAAGAATATATCACACTGGTTCACACAGAAAATTATAAGCAGCTGATCAAGGAAGGATGTCTGAATAATGAAACCCTGGCAGAGATTCAGTTATCCCCAGAAAGTTACGAAGCAGCTCTTTCAGCAGTAGGACTTACAGTTCATGCGTCTGAATACAATGGTTTTGCAGTAGTACGACCTCCAGGCCATCACGCTGGAAGGGAAAGAGCCGCTGGATTTTGTCTTTTTAATAACATTGCCATAGCAACTCAAAAACTGGTAAATGAAGGTAAAAAAGTAGCAATAATCGACATTGATGCCCATCATGGTAATGGAACCCAGGAAATATTTTATGAATCTGACAAAGTATTTTACATTTCATTTCATCAGGCTTTCACATATCCCCACACTGGTCAGGCTGAAGAGGCCGGTAAGGACAAAGGAAAAGGTTATACCTTAAACATTCCTTTAATGCTGGGGAGTGATGATAAAGTATTTTTATCTACCATGGATAAAACAATTCAAACAGCTAAAAATTTTCAACCCGATATTGTGGCTATTTCTGCGGGATTTGATGGTTACTATAAGGATAAAATGATGAATTTTGATTTTTCCCTTAAAGCATATTATGAGTGTGGGTTCAAACTGGGCCGTGCATTTAAAAATAATATTTTCGCGGTATTGGAAGGGGGTTATCATGAAGATATTTATCAATGTGTCACCAATTTTGTTGAAGGTGTTAATGTGGGCTCAAGGCCTGTCAGAAACAGATTTGATTTTGACATGTCAATCGGTTAGATTTTGACATGACATATATTTGTCATACCTTTGCAAACCCAATGAATATACAAAAAGCCTTTGCAGAAAACATTATTATTATCAAGAAAAAATTATCAATAAAAGTACAGTTTCCTTATATTTTTATCGATCCCTAGCCCGAACACCTTAACTCTCTGGATTTTTTGAATTTAGTTTATTAATAACTTCTATAGAAGCATTTTATGCATTATATAGACATTGCAATTTTTTTTATTTATTTCATTGCCATGATTGGCATCGGTTTTTATTTTTTCAATAAAAATAAAACCGATGAGGATTTTTATGTTGGTGGCCGGAACATTGGCAAATGGCATATCGGATTGTCAGTTGTGGCAACTGATGTTGGTGGTGGTTTTTCTATCGGTTTAGGCGGGCTTGGTTTTGTCATTGGTCTGGCTGGTTCCTGGTTGCTTTTTACAGGGCTGATTGGTGCCTGGATTGCTGCAGTATTTTTAGTACCAAAGGTATGGGAATTGTCGAAGCTGAAAAAACTATTAACCTTCCCTCAATTATTTGAACATTTCTATGACAATAGAGTCGCTTTTGTTGCCGGAATAATTTCAGCAATTGGATACATTGGTTTTACAAGCTCTCAGATGCTTGCCGGGGCAAAACTTGCAAATGCTGCCTTTCCCGTTATCAGCCAACAAACAGCAGTCATTATCATGGGTGTTATTATCGTTGGATATACCGTTTTAGGGGGGCTAAAAGCAGTTATATTTACTGATACCATACAATGGTCGATTCTTATAATAGGTTTATTATTTATTGGCATCCCCGTAGCTTACAAATTGGTAGGAGGCTGGGAAGTAATTTCAGCTTCATTATCAGGTGAATTCTTTTCACTACAGAATGTTACCTGGCAACAAATCATAAACTGGACTGTTACAATTGTACCTATATGGTTTGTGGGGATGACTTTATATCAAAGAATCTATGCGTCGAAAAGCGCAAAAGAAGCACAAAAAGCATGGTTTATTGCAGGCATATTCGAATGGCCTGTTATGGCATTTCTGGGTGTTACATTTGGCCTTCTCGCCAGGGTTGCATTTGTAAATGGTATGTTTCAACATTTAGGTTATTCAGATCCAAATACATTTGATTCAGAGTTGGGTTTACCACTATTATTAGTTAATGTATTACCTGTAGGACTTCTTGGAATATTAATGTCAGCTTATTTTTCGGCAATTATGTCAACCGCAGATAGCTGCCTGATGGCATCATCCGGAAATGTCCTTACCGACATTTATATGAAGTTAAATTCCAGGCGTAAGGAAAAGATGAAGAACATCAGGGTTTCCCAGATTATTACCCTTATTCTGGGAGTTTTTGCGGTATTGCTTGCAGCTAAAATGACCAATGTATTAGAGCTAATGCTTTATTCCTATGCATTTATGGTTTCAGGTCTGTTTATCCCAGTAATCGGGGCATTGTACCTGAAAAAGCGAAACCCGGTTGCCGCCCTCGTTTCCATGCTATTGGGTGGAGGAACTACAATTTCATTGATAATTGCAAATACCCGGCTGCCGTTAGACCTGGATCCTAATATATTTGGGATTACCATTTCTGCAATTGTATTTTTTACATTAAATAAAATATTAACAACTTATAAAATAACATCTTAATGAAAATTAAAGTTTATGATTCAATTAACACAGTTACAACATTAGAAAAGAAAGAATTAGTCGACTTTCTTTTTGAACACCTTGATGAATTCGGAGATAAATGGGAAGATATTGATCGGGCAGTTGATTATGCCTTGAATCCCCATCCTGCTTTCGGGGGGTTTGTATTATATATAAAAGAGAATAAAAGTATTATTGGGGTTGTAGTTATGAACAAAACCCGAATGAAGGGTTATATTCCAGAAAATATTTTAGTGTATATAGCTATTCATAAGAGTTTCCGCGGGAAAGGACTTGGTGTTGAATTGATGCAAAAAGCAATTAAAACAACGAAAGGGGATATTGCATTGCATGTAGAACGTGATAATCCGGCTCGTTTCCTTTATGAAAAAGTTGGATTCAAAAATCCTTATATGGAAATGCGCTATTATAAAAAGTAGGAAAATTTATTACAGGTTGTGTATCATGAGTTACAAGTTTTCATCACTCGCAACCCGTAAACAGAAATACTTATTCTAATTACAATATTTAAATTCAATGAGACAATTAGTAATTAATAAATCCATTACAAATCGTGACTCTACCTCTTTTGAAAAATATTTGCAGGATATTGGTAAAATTGAGATGATTACTGCTGATGAAGAAATTATCCTGGCACAAAAAATAAAAAGAGGCGATGAACAAGCCCTCAAGAAACTTGTAAATAGCAATTTAAGATTTGTTGTTTCTGTAGCAAAACAATACCAGAATCGGGGTATGAACCTCCCGGATTTGGTAAATGAAGGAAACCTGGGATTAATTAGAGCTGCCAGGCTTTTCGATGAAACAAGGGGGTTTAAATTTATCTCGTATGCAGTATGGTGGATCAGGCAATCAATTTTGTCTGCAATTGCTGAACAGTCAAGGATAGTAAGGTTACCTTTGAATAAAATTGGTGACCTCAGTAAAGTGAACAAAGCGAACATTAAATTTCAGCAGGAAAATGATAGAATGCCAACCTCCAGTGAACTTGCGGATTTATTGGAAATTTCTGAATACAAGTTAGATACATTGATTAAAAGCAGAAGTAGAAAGGTTTCGATTGATGCACCTACCCTTGACGATGACAGCAAAACAATGATGGATTTTATGGAGGATAAGAATGCTATAACTCCAGAGAGACCTTTAATAAATCAATCATTAAGAGTTGAAATAGGCCGAATTATTAAAACTTTACCCATAAAGGAACAAAAGGTTTTAGATTATTATTATGGTTTAAATGAGCAGTCAAAAACCCTGGTTGAAATTGCACAAATATTAGATATAAGCCGGGAACGGGCACGACAAATTAAGGAAAAGGCAATACATAGATTAAGAAAACCTTCTAAACAGAAGTTGCTGATAGAATATCTGGCGATATAGAGTGGTTTTATGTTAAAATGTTTGGTTATTCATTAAAGGTTAAAAGTTAAAGGTTATTCGATTTAGTTAAAACAGGTTATGGAAATTACAAAAAATAAGCTTACTGATTTTCGCAAAGAACTGCACAAATATCCGGAACTGTCTGACACTGAAAAACAGACATCCATACGGGTAAAGAAGTTTATTTCTTCTTACGGCCCTGATGAAATTATTGAAAGCATTGGTGGATATGGAATTGCTTTTATTTATAATGGCCTCGATAAAGGACCGACTGTTATGATCCGCAGCGAACTTGATGCATTACCGATTGATGAGATCAATGATTTCTCGCACCGCTCAGAAAGATATGGGATTTCGCATAAATGTGGACATGACGGACACATGGCAATTGTTAGCGGTTTGGCAGAAGGACTTAAAAATAATCCTCCCGCAAAAGGCCGGGTAATTTTATTATTCCAGCCCGCTGAAGAAAACGGACAGGGAGCCTGGCAGGTAATAAAAGATTCAAAATTTGACCAGATTAAGCCCGATTACATTTTTGCCTTACATAACCTCCCCGGATATCCAAAAAGCAAAATCGTAATTAAAAAAGGTATTTTTTCATCTGCCTCTACAGGACTGATTGTTCGTTTAACAGGAAAAACTTCTCATGCAGCAGAACCGGAAAAAGGATTAAACCCTGCGTTTGTAATGGCTTCCGTTATCAAGGATTTTGAGAAATACACAATTCCGGTGATTAAGAATAACGGGATGCAAATCATTACCCCTATTCACGCCAGGCTTGGCGAAAAAGCATTTGGGACAAGTCCGGGTTTTGCTGAAATGATGTTTACCATCAGGGCAACCTATACAAAGGAATTTGAAGCCTTGAAAAAATATTTGTTTGAGTCAATACAAAATAAAGCTGCAAAGCAAAAGTTGCTGATGCAATATGAGTGGGTGGAAGAATTCCCGAATACTGAAAATGACGCAAGATGTACTGATATTGTGACAGAAGCGGCCAAATTATCAGAACTTGAAATTGAAACTCTTCAAACCCCATTCAGGTGGTCGGAAGATTTTGGTCATTTCCTAAACAAATTTCCCGGGGCATTTTTTGGCTTGGGTTCAGGTACAAATCAACCGGCGCTACATAATCCTGATTTTGACTTTCCGGATGAAATAATTGAAACCGGAGTTGAAATATTTACAAATGTTTACAAATTAATCCTAAAATAAATGCAAAGTACATCTATCATAGAACTGAGTCAATCAGCCCTTGAAAATAACCTGAAGTTTATCCAGGCCCAAATGGGAGATTCTGTAATCATTTCGTCTGTGGTAAAAGGTAATGCATACGGACATGGTATTGAAGAAACAGCACCCATTATGGAACTTTGCGGAATTAAACATTTTTCGGTATTCAGCGCCGATGAGGCAGTCAGGGTAAAAAATGTGTTAAAAGGTGATCACACAATTATGATTATGGGGTATATCCCTGATGATGGATTTGATTGGGTAATAGACAATGGAATAGAATTTTACATTTCTGATTCTGACAGGGCCAAAAATGTATTGGAGGTTACAAGAAGGTTAAATAAAAAAGCCATTGTGCATATTGATCTGGAAACAGGAATGAACCGAACCGGCCTGAATCAAACCGATCTGCAGAAAGCAATTGAAATTATTAAAAACAACAGGGATCAATTTCATATCCGGGGGGTATGTACACATTTTGCAGGTGCTGAAAGTATTTCAAATTACGTTAGGATACAAAAGCAAATTAAGGTTGCCGCTGAATTATTTGATTATATGAAGAAAGAAGGCATGAAACCAGATATCAGGCATGCAGCCTGTTCAGCAGCAGCTATGGTATATCCTGATACAAGATTGGATATGGTACGCATCGGTATTATGCAATACGGTTTCTGGCCGAGCAGGGAAACATTCATCCACTACATCCATGAAAAAACAGATAAAAGAGATCCGTTAAAACGGGTATTGCGGTGGACAAGTAAAATTATGGATGTAAAAGATGTGGAACAGGGTGAATTTATCAGCTATGGAAATTACTACCAGGCATACGAAAATATGAAAATTGCAATCATTCCGGTTGGCTACTATGATGGATACAGCAGAGCGCTGAGCAATCAGGGCAAAGTATTGATTAACAATAAGCGCGCTTCCGTTATAGGAATGGTTAATATGAATATGGTGATTGCAGATGTTACAAATTTACCGAATGTAGATATTGGGGATGAAGTGGTGATAATTGGCAAACAAGGAGATTATGAATTATCAGTTGCATCGTTCAGTGAGTTAAGTAACCAGGTCAATTATGAATTATTAACCCGTTTACCAATGGATATCAACAGAATTAAAACCAAATAGTTATGGCATATATCGATCTTAACAAAGAAAAACTTCAACATAATTTTCATTTTCTTGATGATTTGTTTACTAAAAACAATATTGAATGGGGAATGGTAAGTAAACTATTGTGCGGAAACAAGGAGTATATAAAACTTCTCCTGGACCTGGGTATAACGGAAATTCATGATTCAAGGATTAGTAACCTGAAAGTTATTAAGAAGGTTAACCCTAAAGTTCAGACAGTTTACATAAAACCTCCTCCTAAAAGAAGCGTTGTAAGTCTTGTGAAATATGCCGATGTTAGTTTAAACTCAGAATACGAAACCATCAAATTAATTTCTGAAGAGGCCCAACGTCAAAATAAAACCCATAAAATCATACTCATGATTGAAATGGGTGATTTAAGGGAAGGAATTATGGGTGAACATCTGATTGAATTTTATTCCAGCATTTTTAAACTTCCAAATATTAGCATTGTTGGAATAGGGACAAACCTTAACTGCCTGAATGGGATAATGCCCACCCATGATAAGATGGTTCAGCTGAGTTTATATGAGCAGCTGATAGAAGCGAAATTCAATAAAAAAATACCCTGGGTTTCAGGAGGTTCTTCCGTTACGATTCCATTGATATATAAAAAACTTATTCCGAAAGGGGTAAATCATTTCCGGGTAGGTGAAACACTGTTTTTTGGAAATAATTTAATTACAAATAAGCCGATAAAAGGTATGCAAACAGATGTTTTTAAACTGTATGCCGAAGTCATTGAACTGACAGAAAAGCCAAAAGTACCTATTGGAGAGATAGGAACAAATGTAGCAGGTGAATCACCTGAATTTAATGAGAAAGATTACGGAAAAACATCTTTCAGGGCAATACTTGATATTGGATTACTTGATATCGATATTAAAAATATTACACCACTAAAAAAGAACTATCACTTCTCAGGTGCCAGCTCTGACATGATTGTATTGGATATTGGCCGTAATTCAGGAAAGTTAAAGATTGGTGACCACGTTGAGTTTTGCCCTGATTATATGGGAGCGCTTCGAATATTAAATTCGGATTATATAGAAAAAAAGATTGTTTGATTATGGGAATTAGAAAATGCCAATATTCAACTAACAAGCATTTGTCCGTTTTAACGATTTTGTAAATTCATCACTTGATTTTCAATTGTATTTCTGGACAAATAAATCCTTTCGTGTTGAGAACATCAAAAGTGATTTGCAATTTGCTATTGATGCCCAATTCCGCGAAAATGGTATCAGGATTCCTTTCCCTCAAAGGGATGTGCATATTATTGAAACTAAGAAGACAATTGATAATTAAGTACTCTATTTACATTGTCCTTTAGGCCCAGGCAGACTATAAGCCTATTAGAATTGCAATCCCACTTAGCAAAACAATAGCTCCGGCCAAAGCATGCGTATAGCGTTCCAGCTTTCCAAATTTTATAAAGTTAATTCCATAAGTTGCAAGCAAAACAACTCCCAGCATTGTACTTATTGTTACTATGGCAAAAATAATAGCAATAAAGACCATTCCTGAAGTGCTGGTTTCAGCAGCCGGATACATCAAAATCGGGATCAGCGGTTCACAGGGTCCAAGCACAAAAATGGTGAACAATATCCATGGTGTAATATTTTTTTTATGTACATG